>DATMUX010000185.1:0-5590 GCA_035563695.1 Acidimicrobiia bacterium | reverse complement strand
CGGGCTCGAGCTCGAGCTCGGGTTCCGGCTCGGGTTCCGGCTCGGCTTCGAGCTCGGGCTCCGCCAGCTCTTCCAGCACCCAGGCAGCGGGCTCGGGAACGACGGCCGGCTCGGGCTCGGGCTCGAGTACCACCCACGCCGCGGGCTCGGGAACCGGCGCGGGTTCGGGCTCGACGTCCGCGAGGGGAGCCACCGACGCTACGGCCGCGCGCCGCGGGAGCGCGACGGGCGGCGCGGCCCCGGCTGCCTCGACGCGGTCGGGGCCGGCCGGTCCCGTGTCGCCATCGGTGTCGGCGACGGGGCGCGGCGGGGCGAGTCCGAGCATCTCGGCCGGGAGCGCGATCAGCGCCGTGACCCCGCCGGCCGGCGAGGCAGTCAAATGCACCGCGAGGTCGTGCCGTTTGGCCAGCTGCGCGACCACATAGTGGCCGAGGAACCGCGAGGGCGCGACGGTGAGCGCGCCGGGCGATGCGATCAGCTCGTTGGCCCGTTCGAGCTCCTCGGCCGACATTCCGATGCCCGAGTCGACGACGGTGAGCACGTAGCCGTGCTCATCGAGGCGTCCGTACACCTCGACATCGGCGTCCGGGGGCGAGAACGCGAGCGCGTTCTCGACGAGCTCGGCGATGACATGACTCACGTCGGCCGCCGCCGCGCCGTCGACGCGCCCCTCGTCGAGGTGGCGCAGGCGCACCCTCTGATAGCCCTCGACTTCGCCGAGCGCACCTCGCACCACGTCGGCGACGGGGACGGGCGCGCTCCACGTGCGCGGCGGAGCGTGACCCGCGAGCACGAGCAACGACTCCGCGTTGCGGCGCATGCGTGTGGCGAGGTGGTCGAGACGGAAGAGGTGCTCGAGTGTCTCCGGGTCCGACTCCTCGTTCTCGAGCTGCGTGATGAACTCGAGTTGGCGCGACAAGAGGTTCTGGTTCCGCCGGCCGAGGTTGACGTACGCGTCCGCGACGTTGCGCCGCATGGACGCCTGCTCGACGGCGAGGCTGATCGCGCTCTCCTGCACGCGGTTCAGCGCGGCTTCGACCTCGCGGATCTCGCCGCCGGCCTTGACGTGCACGGGCGGGAGCTCGGGTCGCTCGACGTCGTCGGACAACGATGTCTCGAGGATGTGCTTGACCGCCTCCGGCAACCGCGTTCCGGCCATTGCGGATGCCTGATCGGCGAGCGCGCGTAGCGGCCTGGTGATCCACTTGTTGGCCAGCCAGAGCAGCGCCATCGCCAAGAGCAGCGAGCCGACGGTCGCCACGATCCAGTCGAATTCCTCACTCGACGCGTCCGACGTCAGCGTCGCCGCCCGCGCGTTCACCAGCACGCCGACCGTGGCCTGCGGGCCGCCCAGGTCACTCGTGTTGCGGATGCGCTTCA
Organism: Acidimicrobiia bacterium; assembly: GCA_035563695.1. Classification (GTDB taxonomy): domain Bacteria; phylum Actinomycetota; class Acidimicrobiia; order IMCC26256; family PALSA-610; genus DATMUX01. Next base: position 4,210 of record DATMUX010000185.1, on the reverse strand, counting down.
GCAGGGGATCGACCGCGACGTGCAACGGGTCGTTGGCGAGCTGGCGCAACGTCGCGACGGTGGCGAGATGCGCCTTCGACTGGAGCGTCGTATTGAGCGCACGCTGGTAGGGGCCCACCGCGCGCAGTGCCAGTTGCCCCTCACCCGCCTCGAACTCGCCGACGCTGCGCTGCACCTGCAAGGCGGTCGTACGATCGTTTGCGAGGGTCGCCATGATCGCCTGCAGGACGACGCGGTCCTCCACGTCGCTCTGGCGGGCGACTGCGTTCAGCAGCTCGGCGCCGCTGCGCAGCTGCGCATCGTCGATCGACGCGCTCGACTGCTGGTCGGCGTCGAGCAGCTTGTCGACCACCTGAGTGTTGTACGCGTTGAAGATCTTGCTCGCGTTCAACGCGCCGGCGGCCGACACGACCTTCGACGCGTCCTGCTGCGCGGTACGGCGGATCGGCGTGAGGCTCGACCGGACCGACAGCAGCGTCGCCGCGTAATCAGCGGTCGCGCTCCCACCGTCGCGCAACTGCGACAACAGCTTGTCGGTCGCGCGCGCCGTCGCGTCGAACGCCGCCGCGGGGTCGCTGTCGACGAGGTCCTGCTTACCGATCTGCGACAGGGCCATGTAGTCGCGTTCGTGCTCGAGAGCCGACAGCACGCCGTCGGGGCTCGTCGCCGACCTCGCGATCGCCGCCTGCTGTTTGACTTGCACCGCGGTGTCGTACGCCCCTCGCACCTGCAAGGCGGCGAACACCGCCAAGACCGTGAGCGGAACCGCCAGGGCCGCCGCCAGCTTGGTCCTGATCGTGAGCTTGCGTTTCACCTGCGATCCCTTGCCCGATCCCATACCGACCGCGCGCCCGCGACGGGCCCAACGGGTGGGTTGTCGGCCACAACCGCCGTCACCCTGAGTCGGATGTCACGGAACCATGGGATACCGGCACAAACCGGCGCAGACATCGAGTCCGCCGAGGATTAGCCTGATGCCCGTGGGCGAGGCCCAACATGCCTTGGGCGAGCGATCGGCCCTCCGCCAGGGCGTCGAGTTCGCCACGCTGACCGGGTTCGTGGCCGCCGCGTTCCTCGTCGCCTTCGGGCTCGCGGTCACGAGCTGCGCGCGGGCGGTCGACGGACTCCGAGCGGGCTTTGCCCTGACGAGCCCCGCGGCCGCCCAAACAGTGACGCCGGTTCCGGTCCCGGCCGGATCGTGCCCGGCGCTCGATCGCGTCCGGGCCACCGCCGCCGCGGCCGAGCGGCCGTGGTTCGACGGTTCCACGGAGAGCTGGCCGCGCTTCTCGCGCGAGCTCGGCGCGGCTCTTCCTTGGTTTGCCGCGGCGTTGACCGACGCGATTCCTCGGGTGCCCGGATCGGTCGCAGTCGAGCTTCGTCGGACGCTGGTGAACGTGCAGTTCGGACTGGCCAAGCTCCGCGCGGCCGGCTCGTACGACGAGTACCTGGGCGCGGTCGTTGCCGACCTGATCGACGGCAACGACGCGCTCGTTCACGCCGGCGAGCTGGTCGGGTCGGCGTGCGGGCCTCCTCTCCCTGCTTTCGGGATCCCCGGCAGCTGACGACCCGCGGGCGTCGCATCGCCGCGGGCGCGTCACGCTGCTCGCGTCTATCGTCGCGGCCGTGATCCTGCGCGAGCTGGTGCTCGACCCGGCGGAGTTCGCAGCCCGCACCGGCTGGCAGATCAAGGCTGAGGGCGCGTGCAAGGGCGAGGTCTGCATACCCCTCCCGGCGCAAGCTCGGCTCGACGACGGCCGCGTCGACGCTGTGGCCGTCGCGCGCACGCTCGGCATGCCCGTCGTCGAGGACGCGGCGCACGGCGCGTGGGTGCTCGGCCCGGAGACGGCGGTGACCGGGCGCGCGCTCACGACGGCCGTCGCCCCCGAGCTCGAGCTCCCCGACGCCGACGGCAACCCGTTCAAGCTGTCGAGCCTGCACGGGCGGAAGGTGCTGCTGGTCGCGTGGGCGTCGTGGTGAGGGTGCCGCTTCGACCTGCCCGTGTGGCAGGAGCAGCGGACCCACTGGTACCCCCGGGGACTCGAAGTCGTGACGGTCGCGCTCGACGTCGACGCCGAACAGGCGCGCCCGTTCATCGAGCAGGCGCACGCTGAGCACCCGTCGTTGATCGACTCCGCGCACGTCACCGACGAGCTCTTCGGCTTCGTCAACGTGCCGAACGGCGTATGGATCGACGAGGACGGCAAGATCGTGCGCCCCGCCGAGCAGGCGCACCCGGGCCGCAACGAGTTCACGGAGTCGTTCCGCACGATCGACCTCTCGACGTTGCCGCCCGACGTCGCCGACATCCTGCGCGAGGCCCGCAAGATCACGTCCGAGCCCGAGCTCTACCTCGAGATGGTCGAGGACTGGATCGAACACGGTGCCGCGAGTCGCTACGCGCACACGCCCGACGAGGTGATCCGGCGCTCACAGCCGCGGCCCGACGCGCACGCGCGGGCGGCGGCCGAGTTCGAGCTCGGGCAGTGGTTGCATCGCACCGGCGATCATGCCGCCGCGATCCCCCACTGGCGCGAGGCGCACCGGCTGTTCCCCGAGAACTGGACGTACAAGCGCCAGGCCTGGAACTTCGAGGACCCGATGCGCCAAGGTCACACCGACGCCTACGACGGCTCGTGGTACGAGGACATCAAGGCCATCGGCGCCGAGAACTACTACGCGGACCTCATCCCATGACGCCCGAGTCGCACGGGGGCCGTGAGCGCAGCGAAGCGGAGCGAACTGGCGGGAGCGGCGAGCGCCCGCAGGCCGGGTATCCCGGCCTGCAGCGAGCGCGACCCAGAAATGTGTCACGCATCGATGTGCCCGACGGGCCGGGGGGCGATGCGGCGATGGTCTGGTCGTTGCGGCCCGAGATGGCCGGCATGGTCGACCGCATGATCACCACCGTGTACCAACGCTCCAAGATTCCGGCGGCCGAGCGCGAGGTCGCGCGGATGCGGATCGCGCAGCTGAATGCGTGCGATGCCTGCGCGACCTTCCGCGCACCCTCGGTCCAGGCCGCGGGTGTCACCGACGAGATCTACGCCCACGTCGAGGAGTGGCGCACGTGGCCCGGCTACACGACCCGGCAGCGCCTCGCCGCCGAGTACGCGGAACGGTTCGCGACCGACCACCGTGCGATCGACGACGAACTCTTCGCGCGCCTGCGCGCCGAGTTCGCCGACGACGAGATCCTCGACCTCAGCTTGTGCTGCGCGGTGTTCCTCGGGCTCGGGCGTACGCTCGAGGTGCTCGGCATATCCGACAACTGCCCGCTCGACGTCTGAGCTATCCGTCGTAGAAGAACGGGTCGTGGAGGCCCGCGATCGTGCGGGCCCGATCGGTCGTCGCCCGCGCGACCGCTTCGGGAGAGAGCTGATGTGCGTCCACGGCGGTCCGGATCCGCTGCGCGATGTCGCGCCGCCCGTAGTGCACCTGCAAGAAGTACCGGCCGCGAGACCCCTCGCGAGCCGGCATCCCGCGGTGCCACGCGTCGGAAACGAAGAGCGCGACGTCGCCCGCGTCGGCCTCGACGAGGACGGGCGGGCGGCCGTCGTACGACAGGTGCTCGTCGGTCATCCGGTCGAACGGCGCGAGCCGGCCGCTGCGATGACTGCCGGGAACGATGGCCGTGGGACCGTCGGCGCGCGTGCAATCCTGCAGGTAGAGGTGCGCCGCGATCGCGAACACGGGGTACGGGATGCGGTCGTCCCACGGCACACCTTCGGGTCGCGGAACGTGCGGGCCCGCGTCACAGTGCCACGGTCCGCCCTTGAACGTGGGCGGGTTGCACCACGCGGTGTTCGCGATCACATGACAGTCGTCGCCGAGGAGGGGCTCGATCGCCTCGAGGATGCGGGGATGCGCGACGGCGGCTTGGCAGGCGGCGCTGCGGTTGAGCATCTCGTAGCGGAACTCGTCCCGGTCGCCCCGCGAGCGTTCCGGCGCAATCGATGCGAAGACCGCGTCGATCTCGGTGCGGAGCTGCGCAACCTCCGCGGGCGTGAAGACTTCAGTGAGGATGGCGTACCCGTCGCGTTCCAGCTGCGCGCTCGCCACCGGAGCGTCCGCGTGGTCGAGCACCGAGAGGTTCTTCAAGAGACGCCGGATCACACGCCAGACCGTAGGCGAATGCTCGACCCGGAGACGAAGGCGAAGTCGACCGCAGGGGAGGCGCAGCCGGAGTCGACCAATCGGCGACAAGGAGTCA
>DATMUX010000184.1:0-2503 GCA_035563695.1 Acidimicrobiia bacterium | reverse complement strand
ACATGTCGAGCTTCGCGAGCGCGGGCTTCGTGCTCGACACGTTGCGGGAGTTCGGCGCGAAACCGATCCCGTGGCTCCTCGTCGCCCGCCTCACGAAGACCGCTTGAGGTCCGCGCCCAGGCGCAGTGTGCCGACTGCGACGTGTGCCCGACCCGGGGCTTCGAGTTGGGAGGATGGTGGGCGCTATACGCCCATGACGCTCCCAACAGTAGGGAGGATGGTGGGCGCTATACGCCCATGACGCTCCCAACAGTTGGGAGGATGGTGGGCGGCGCTACGGCTGGGCGGAGCCCGCCTCGGCGGCGTCGACCGACGTGTCGACGACCGTGCCGTCGTTCTGCCCGTGGTTCGTCTGCTGGTCGTACGCGTCGCTCGCGGCCTGGAGCGTCTGCAACGCGGTGTCGAAGATCTGCTGCGCGTCGCTCGCCGAATGCCCGACCATCTGCGCGTCGAGTCCCTGCAGGTACTGCTCCACGAGGTCGCTGTGCCCGGTCTCGTGAGCCTGCAGCGCGGCCGAGAATCGATCCCATTCGGCCTGCGCGGCGGCGCCGGCAGAGCTGTAGCCGTCCCACTGCGGCAGGTTGATCACGCGCCGCACCGTGACCGTCGCGCTGCTGATCGCACCGTTGCCGTCGGCTTGATAGTCGAACGTCGCAGGCCACGTCGTCTGACCGGCTTCGGGAAGGTGAGAGATCGCGGCCACCACGTCGGCCAGCGTGGTGCCCGAAACCGAATAGGTCGTCCACTCGACCGCGCCGATCTCTGTTGTCATCGTCCCTCCTCGCGCCGGGGCGGGAGCATATGTCGCCCGGTACCCGTCACGCGTAGAAGGCCTGCCACGTCGGCAGCGACTCGGGCAACGTGCCCTTCGCATCGCCGTCGTAGAACAACAAGTGCCGGCGCCGCACGAACAGCCAAGCGCCGGCACGGCGCTCATAGGTGTCGTGGTACTGGATCGACTGCACGATCCGTTCGCCATCTCGTTCGATCTCGGCGCGGCACGACACGATTCCGGTGGCGTGATCGGCACCGATCACGTCGATGACGTGGTTCGTCACGTGCAGGATCGTGACGCCGAGGGGCCGCAGCTGTGCGCCGAAATTCGCACGCAGGGCATCGTGGCCGTGCTCGTTCCCGACTCGGACGTCGTCGACGAACAACGACACCAACGTGCCGAGATCACGCGCGTCGAGCGCGACCGCGTACCGGGACGCAAGCTGACGGATCTGCTCGTGAGCGACGAGCCAGGCGACGGGATCGGAGTCGGGCACGGGCCGCGAGAATCTTGCGGGAGCGCCGCTACTTGGCGTCGGCCCAGGTGGGACCGAAACCCATGTCGACGACGAGCGGCACGCGCAGCTCGGTGACGTGTTCCATCACGTCGCGCACGAGCGGCGTGACGCGCTCGCGCTCGTCGAGCGGTACCTCGAGCACGAGCTCGTCGTGGACGGTCAGGATCATGCGGCTCGCATATCCGCCGTCGTCGAGCGCGCGGTCGAGCTCGACCATCGCGAGCTTGAAGATGTCGGCCGCACTCCCCTGCACGGGCGCGTTCTGCGCCATGCGTTCGCCCATCTGGCGGATGCGGAAGTTGTCGGACGACAATTCGGGCAGCTGGCGGCGACGACCGAACAACGTCGTCGTGAAGCCCCGCGCCTTTGCCTCGCGCACTGTCTCCTTCATGTAGGACGCGATGTTGGGGAACGCCTCGAAGTACGCGTCGAGGATCTCGCGCGCCTGGTCGGTGGGGATGTCGAGCCGTTGGCCGAGCCCGTACGCCTCCATGCCGTACGCGAGCCCGTAGTTCACGACCTTGGCGAACAGGCGTTGGAACGCGTCGACCTTGTCCTCGGCGACATCGAACACGCGTGACGCGGTGGTCGTATGGATGTCGGCGCCGCGCTCGAACGCCTCGATCAGACCGGGGTCGTCGGCGAGATGCGCCATCACGCGCAGCTCGATCTGCGAGTAGTCGGCCGTGAGTAGCCCGCAACCGTCGTCGGCGATGAACGCCTTGCGCAGCTCGCGCCCGTTCGACGTGCGCACGGGAACGTTCTGCAGGTTCGGGGACTCGCTCGAGATGCGGCCCGTCGTGGTCGCGACCTGGTTGAACGTCGCGTGGATGCGACCGTCGGCGCGGACGAGCGGCGGCAGCGCGTCGGCGTAGGTGCTGCGCAGCTTCTCGACCTCGCGGTAATGCAACAGGGCTTCGACGATCGGGTGTGCGTCGGCCATCTTCTGCAGCGAGTCGGCATCCGTCGACGGGCCGGTCTTCGTCTTCTTCACCGGCGTCAGCCCGAGGTTCTCGAAGAGCACCTTGCGCAGCTGCGGAGTGGAGTTGACGTTGAACTGCTCCCCCGCGTGCCGGTGGATCTCGGCTTCGAGGCGGCGGCACTCGTCGCCGAGCTCCTTGCCCAGCTCCTCCAGGAACCCGACGTCGATCCGCACGCCCGCGTCTTCCATCTTGGCGAGCACCGGAACGAGCGGCCGTTCGATGCGCTCG
>DATMUX010000183.1:0-2659 GCA_035563695.1 Acidimicrobiia bacterium | reverse complement strand
CGGGGCACAACATCTCGACCACCGAGGTCGAGTCCGCGCTCGTCGACCATCCCGCGGTAGCGGAGGCCGCTGTCGTCGGCAAGAACGACGCCACGACCGGCCAGGCGATCGCCGCGTTCGTGACCTTGCGCGGCGGCATCGATCCTCAGGACGCGCTGGTCGACGAGTTGCGCGATCACGTCGCGAAGTTGATCGGCCCGATCGCCAAGCCGAAGTCGGTCCTGTTCACCGAGGAGTTGCCCAAGACGCGGTCGGGCAAGATCATGCGCCGGCTGTTGCGCGACGTCGCCGAGGACCAGGCGCTCGGCGACACGACGACGCTCGCCGATCCGACCGTCGTCGACGGGATCAAGGCGAAGTACCTCGGCACCGCCGCCGAGGATTGATCGCCGCGGCGTGCGCTATCTCCCCGAGCATTGGACGTGGCGCACCGAGCCCCTCGTGCCCGCCCGCGCCGCCATCGTCGACCTCGACGGCGTGCTCTCGGACGCCTCGAGCCGCCAGCACTACATCGAGTACCCGCGGCCCGACTGGCGGGCGTTCTTCGACGCCTGCGGTCAGGACCCCGTCATCGAGGAGGTCCGGACCCTGCTCGACCTGCTCGATCCCGACCTGCAGATCGTGCTGCTCACCGCCCGCCCGCATCGGGTCCACCACCTGACCGAGGCCTGGCTGCGGCGCTACGGGATCCGGTGGGACCTGCTGATCATGCGGCCGTGGGGCGACTACGAGCTGGCCCGGGACTTCAAGCAGTCGACGGTCTGGGAACTGCGGGCCGCGGGCTTCGCGCCGGCCCTGGCCTTCGAGGACGACCGCCGGAACGTGGCCATGTTCCGCTCCGAGGGCATCCCGTGCCTCTACGTCCACTCGGGCTACTACGACTAATCCGCCACATCGTCTGAAACGCCCTTGATCGGGCGCCTTGCCGCGCCGAAGAAGACCCTGAGTCTGGGAGGAAGGGTCGATATGCGGCAAGTCAGCCCGCGTTCGCGGTCGAACGATCGTGCGCCGGCCGAAGCGCGGTCCGCGCACTTCGGTCGTCCCGCCGTGGCCGAGGCGGAGGAGGGGGACACCCTGCTACCGGCCTCGGACGAGGCGGAGGACATCGCGCACCGGCTCGAGGTCGTGAAGCTCCGCACGCTGGGCCGTCGCCGGGACGAGCCCGGCCCGCCGTCGCCGGTGTCCTTTGACCTGACTCCCTATCTCCCGGCGGTGACCGAGGCGCCGTTCCGAGATGCGTTCCCCGAGGTCGACGACGTCACCATCCACCGGCGGCGCTCGGTCATGGACCGGCCGGCGGGTGTGACCGCGGCCAACGACGTCGTCACCGTCAAGAAGTCGTCGGAGAGGAAGAGCCGCAAGCGCTTCGCCCGCCGCGCGCCCGACCAGCCGGCCCCCGGCGTTCCTCCCGCCGCGCCGCCGCCCGCGCCCGAGAAAGCCGCGCCCGAGGAAGCCGGGCCCGAGGCCGCGGCAGGATCCGGCTCCGACCCTGAAGGCGGCCCGCGCCACTCCGGCCGGCCGCTCGGCGAGTTGCTCATCGGCCGCGGGCTCGTCTCCGAGGACCAGCTGCGCGAGGCACTGTCGACCCAGACCGATTCCGGCAAGCGGCTCGGCAACATCCTCGTCGAGCTGGGCCTGTTGAGCGAGCGAGTGCTCGTCGAGGTGCTGGCCGAGCAGCTCCAACTCGAGATCGTCGACCTCACGAAGATGGACCTCGAGCGCGAGGTCGTCACGCAGCTGGCCGAGCACGACGCGCGCCGGCTCATCGCGGTACCCGTGCGCCGGGAGGGAGCGTGGCTCGAGGTCGCCGTCGCCGACCCGCTGCGCGAGAACCTGCGTGACCAGCTCATCGAGCTCTTGTCGGCGCCGGTGCGCCTCGTGTTCGCGACCGCGACCGACATCGATGCCGTCATCAACAAGATGCACGCGCCCGACGTCGATCTCAGCGACGCGCTGCGCCTGTTCGAGGCGAAGCTCGAGAAGCGCAAGTCGGCGAAGGAGACCGACCAGACCGTCTCGACGGTCGTCGACGAGAACGCACCCGTCGTCAAGGTCGTGAATCTCATCCTCGAGCAATCGGTGCGCGAACGGGCGTCCGACGTGCACATCGAGCCGATGGAGGACATCGTGCGCGTGCGGGTACGCACCGACGGCGCGCTGCACCAGGTGATGACGCTGCCCGCGCAGATGGGACCGTCGCTCATCTCGCGCATCAAGGTCATGTCCGACATGAACATCGTCGAGCGCCGCAAGCCGCAGGACGGCCAGCTCGCGGCGAATGTCGCGGGGCGCGAGCTCGACGTGCGCGTCTCCACGACGCCGACGGTGTTCGGCGAGAAGTGTGTGCTGCGTGTGCTCGACAAGACGAAGGCCGTGATCGACCTTCCCGGTCTCGGCATGTCGGCCGAGACCCACGGGCGTTACGCGGACCTCATACGCTCGCCGTACGGAATGGTGATCTGCGCGGGGCCGACCGGGTCGGGCAAGACCACCACGCTCTACGCGACGTTGACGGCGATCAACAGCGAGGACATCAACGTCGTCACGGTCGAGGACCCGGTCGAGTACGTGTTCCCGACTATCAATCAGATCCAGATCAACGAGGCAAGCGGCCTCACCTTTGCGAACGGCTTGCGGGCCATCCTCCGGCAGGACCCCG
>DATMUX010000182.1:0-6718 GCA_035563695.1 Acidimicrobiia bacterium | reverse complement strand
GCGCGCGCGGGCCGCCGCGAGCACGTCGTTGCGCGTGATGCGACCACCCTCCCCCGTGCCGCGGATCTGCGCGGGGTCGAGACCCTGCTCGCTGATCAGCCGCCGCACCACCGGAGACGTTACGAGCGCGTCGCCGTTGGGCGATGCCGCGGCCGCGACCGGAATCGGAGCGGGCGCGGGAGCTACAGCCGCCGCGGGTGCGGGAGCCGGCGCGGGTGCAGGGGCCGGCGGGGCAGGAGACGCGGCGGCCGGCACCGCCGCGGGCGCCGGAGGCGGCGCGGGAGTCGCGCCCGCCTGCGCCGAGATCACCGCGAGCCGCGCGCCGACCGGGACGGTCTCGCCCTCCGGCACGACGATCTCGGTGACATAGCCCGCCTCGGGCGCGGGAACCTCCGAGTCGACCTTGTCGCCCACCTGTTTGAACCAGCGCGTGATCGTGCCCTCGGTGACTGTCTCCCCGAGCTGCGGCATCGTGACGTCCACGTGTCTACCTCACGTCCTTCGCGTTACCCGTGCAGCGACCGGCCGGTCAGTGCGAGCACCGACTCGCCGAACACTTCCGACAGCGTCGGATGGGCGTGGATCAACAGACCCACATCGGCCGGGGTCGCCTCCCAGTTGACGGAGAGGTACGCCTCGGCGATGAGCTCCGTCGCCCATGGTCCGGCGATGTGCACGCCCAGGATCGCGCCACCGCGCTCCGCGACGATCTTCACCATGCCGTCGGTCTCGCCGACGATCAGCGCGCGGCCGTTGATCGGCCAGCGCTCCACCGACGTCACCACGTCGTAGCCGCGCTCACGGGCCTGTTCTTCGGTGAGCCCGCAGAACGCGACCTCGGGATGGCAGTAGATGCCCCACGGCACCTTGTCGTAGTCGACGGGCGCGGGCGCCTCGCCGAGCATCGTCTTGATCGCGACGATCGCTTCGGCGAAACCGACGTGCGCGAGCTGCGGCGTCGCCACGACGTCGCCCGCCGCGTACACGCCGTCGACGTTCGTCCGCATCGAACCGTCGACGACGACGAAGCCGCGCTCGTCGACCTTCACACCTGCCCCGTCGAGCCCGATGTTCTCGCTGCGCGGGCGGCGCCCCACGGACACCACGACCTGATCGACCACGAGATCCTCGGCACCGTTCTTGGTCTCGAACCGCAGCGTTGCGCCGTCGTCGCCGAGCACCCGCACGTCGGTGTGCACCTTGACGCCGCGCTTCTGGAACGCGCGCACCACGGTCCGTGCGACCTGCTGGTCGACGCCGGCGAGCACTTGGGGCAACGCCTCGAGGATCGTGACCTCCGATCCCGCGTCGACAAGGAACGATGCGAACTCGCACCCGATTGCTCCGCCGCCGATCACCGCGACACGCTCGGGAACCGCCGCCAGGGCGAGCACATGGTCGGACGAGAGCACCCGCGTTCCGTCGAACGCCAGGCCGTTGATCGGAAGTTCGCGCGGCAGCGATCCGGTTGCGATCAGCACGTTCCGGCCGCGCACCTCGGAACCGTCGGACACGACGACGGTGCGGGCGTCCGGTGCGAGCATGCCGGTGCCCGCCGCGATCGTGACCTTGCGACCTTTCAAGGTCGACTCGAGCCCCTTCGTGAGCCGGTCGACGACCGACTGCTTCCGCGTCTGCGAGACCGCGAGATCGAGCACCGGCGCCGCCGTGTGCACGCCGAACTCGGCCGCGCGCCGCACGGTCCGCAACACCTCCGCGGTCTGCAGGAGCTCCTTCGCCGGGATGCAGCCGCGGTGCAGGCACGTTCCACCGATTCGCTGCTCCTCGACCATCGCGATGTTCATTCCGGCCGATGCGCCATAGAGCGCGGCGGCGTAGCCGCCGGGTCCCCCGCCCAGGATCACGAGGTCGAAATCGTCGGGCACGGCTCCCCTTTCGTGTGGGCGTCAGTGGCGACTGACGACGACCTGCACCGCGAACGCGATCACGATCACGGCACCGGTCAGGGCTGCGAGAATGATGTACGCCCGCGTGCTCATCGTGCGCCCGGGTGCACCACGGTCGGCGGAGCAGGCGCGGAAGGCGCGGTCACCGTGCGAGGCTACCTCCGGCCCCACTTCACGAGGTTCCTTCGCGGCCGAGTATCATTTCCGGACCGTGGCCGAACGCGTACAGCGGCTGGTCGGCGCCGCAAAGAAGCTCCCGGTCCCCGAAGGCACGTACGCCATCGGCGCGGGTCTCTTGATCGCGGGATTGACGGCGTACGGCTTCCAGATCATCACGGCCAAGAGCCTGTCGAAGTCCGACTTCGCGGCGCTGAACGTCCTGTGGGCGATCGTGTTCGTCGTCGCGCCCGGCTTGTACCAGCCGCTGGAGCAGGAGGTCGCGCGCGCGGTCTCGTCCCGGCGCAGCCGCGGTGTCGGGGGCAAGCCGCTGGTCAAGCGGGCCGCGTTCCTCGGCGGCGTGCTCGCCGTGATCGTGCTCATCGGCTCGGCGATCGCCTACGAGCCCATCGTCAACGAGTTGTTCAACGGGCGCGCCGGACTGTATGCGGGTCTGGTCGTCGCCGTGGCGTGTTACTACGTCGCGCACATCACGCGCGGCACGCTCTCGGGCAACGCGCGCTTCGGTGCATACGGCCGGATGCACGGCTCGGAAGGAACAGTGCGCATCATCTTCTGCATCGCGCTGTTCGTGGCCGGCGTCAAGGCGCCGGGCTGGTACGGGCTCGCGCTCGCGCTCCCGCCGATCTTCGCCGTCGCGTTCTCGTTGCGCGGTCAGCACGATCTGCTGACTCCCGGCCCGGATGCGCCGTACTCGGAGCTGTCGAGCGCGCTGGCGTGGCTGCTCGTCGGATCCATGCTCGCGCAGGTCCTGTCGTACGCGAGCGTCCTCGGCGTGCAACTGCTGGCCACGCCCGCGCAAAAGGACGAGGTCGCGCTGTTCATCACGGGTCTGTTCGTCGCGCGGATCCCGCTCCTGCTCTTCCAGGCGGTTCAGGCCGCGCTGCTGCCGAAGCTCTCCGGCCTCGCGAGCGAGGGCAAGCACGACGACTTCCGCGTTGGCATGAAGCGGCTGATCGTCATCGTGTTGGCGCTGTGTGTCGTCGGCACGGTCGGGGCCACGCTCCTCGGACCGTGGGCCGGCCAGAAGCTGTTCCCGAGCAAGTGGATCCTCGGCAGCGTCGACATGTTCCTGCTCACGCTGGCCGCGACGGCGTTCATCGTGGCCCTCACGCTCGCCCAGGGCCTGATCGCGCTGAAGGTCTACGCGCAGCCGGCGATCGCATGGATCTGCGGAGTGGTGGCGTTCCTCGTGACGGTATCGATGGGCCACGACCTCTTCTTGCGCAACGAGCTCGCGTTCCTCGCCGGCGGTGCGGTGGCCGCGATCCTGATGGCGTGCTTCCTGTTCGTGCGCATGCGGCGCGGCGGCGGCCACCTCGAGGATCTCGTCGAGGTCATCGAGCACGAGACGCTCGAGATCTGAGGCGGGCGTGACGACCGCGAAGCTGCCTTCCGAACCCCCCGCCGAAGCGCCGGGTGGGGCGCGCGCACCCGCGTGGCTCCGCCTGATGCGACCCAAGCAGTGGGTGAAGAACGTCCTGGTCGTCGCCGCGCCGGCTGCGGCCGGGGTGCTCGGCGAGCGCACCGCCCTGTTCCGCACCGGCATCGCGTTCGCGTGCTTCTGCCTGGCCGCGAGCGGCACCTACTGCATCAACGACGCGCTCGACGCCGAGGCCGACCGCCGGCATCCCGTGAAGCGGCGGCGCCCGGTCGCGGCGGGCGAGATCTCCGTGCGCGCCGCGATCGCGCTCGGGATCGGCCTCCTCGCCGCCTCGATCGTGCTGTCGTTCGCGGCCCGCTGGCAGCTGGCGCTGGTCATCGGCGGCTACCTCGTGCTCACCGTGCTCTACAGCGTGTGGCTGAAGCACGAAGCCGTGCTCGACCTCGCATGCGTCGCGGCCGGCTTCGTGCTCCGCACGATCGCGGGCGGCGTTGCCGTCGGGGTCACGATCTCGCCGTGGTTCCTGATCGTCGCGGGATCGGCGTCGCTGTTCATGGTGACCGGGAAGCGTCACGCCGAGCTGGTCGAGCTCGGCGATCTCGCCGCCGGCCACCGCCGTTCACTCGACATGTACTCGCGCGCGTTCCTGAGCTACGTGCGCGCGGTCGCGTCGAGCGTCACGATCCTCGCATACTGCCTCTGGGCGTTCGAGAGATCGTCCGCGGTCGGCTACGCGTCGTGGTTCGAGCTGTCGATCGTGCCGTTCGTGCTCGGGATCCTGCGCTACGCCCTGCTGCTCGAGCAGGGGCGCGGCGGCGCGCCCGAGGATCTGGTGCTCGGCGACCGGGTGCTCCTCGCGACGGGCGCGGTCTGGGCGGTGTTGTTCGGGATTGCCCTCCATGGATTCTGAGGAACGGCTGCTGACGGGGTGGGGCCGCACGGCTCCGACGCGGGCACGGGTCCATCGTCCGCAGACGCTCGACGACGTCGTGACGCGCGTCGGTTCACCGTCGCGGCGCGGCCTGGTCGCGCGCGGCCTCGGCCGCAGCTACGGCGACGCCGCTCAGAACGCGGGGGGCGACGTGCTGCTGTGCACCGAGCTCGACCGCGTGCTCGCGCTCGACGTCGAGAAGGGAACCGTGACCACCGAGGCCGGGGTGAGTCTCGACACGCTGATGCGCGTGCTGCTTCCCCTCGGTTGGTTCCCGATGGTGGTGCCCGGCACGAGCTACGTCACCGTCGGCGGTGCGATCGCCTCCGACATCCACGGCAAGTTTCGTCACGGCTGCTTCGCCGACTACGTCGAGCGCCTGCGCATCGTCACGCCCGCCGACGGTGTGCGGACCCTCGATCCCGAGGACACGCCCGACGCGTACTGGGCGACCGCGGGCGGCATGGGCCTCACCGGTGTGATCACCGAAGCGACGCTCCGGCTCCAACCGGTCGAGACGTCGCGGATCGTCTGCGATACGGAGCGGGCGGACGACGTCGACGATTGCATGAGCCGCATGCTCGCGAACGATCACGAGTACCGATACTCGGTCGCGTGGATCGATTGTCTCGCCGGCGGCCGTCACCTGGGTCGTTCGGTGCTCACGCGCGGCAATCACGCGACGCTCGCCGACCTCTCCTCCGCTCGCGAGTCGGCCCGCGCCTACGCGCCCCAGACGCGTCTCGGTGCGCCGCCGTGGATACCCGACGGCATGCTCAACGTTTTGTCGGTGAGAGCCTTCAATGAACTGTGGTTTCGCAAAGCGCCCCGCGCCCGGCGCGGACACGTCGAGGGGATCAAGCAGTTCTTCTTCCCGCTCGACGGCGTGCGCGCGTGGAACCGTATCTACGGCTCTCGAGGATTCGTGCAATACCAGTTCGTCGTTCCCTACGGTGCCGAGCAGGTCGTGCGCTCCGCGCTCGAGCGCTTCAGCGCGGCGCGAACTCCGACGTTCCTCGCGGTCTTGAAGCGCTTCGAGCACGACAGCCGCTCGATGCTCGGATTTCCGATGTCGGGTTGGACGCTCGCGCTCGACATCCCGGCGTCCGGGCCGGAGCTGGGCGCGTTGCTCGACGGCCTCGACGAGCTCGTCGCGCAGGCGGGCGGGCGCGTCTACCTCACGAAGGACTCGCGGCTCCGGCCCGAGCTGCTCGCAACGATGTACCCGCAACTCGACGCTTGGCGCGCGGCGCGGGCGACGCTCGATCCGCACGGAAACCTGCGGAGCGACATGCAGCGCCGTCTCGGCCTGGCGGGTACGGGAGGAGGATCGTGAAGGACGCGCTCGGCGACGTGCAATCGGTGCTGGTGCTCGGAGGTGGTTCCGACATCGCGCTCGCGACGTGCAACGCGATCACCCGGCGGCGCCGGGCGCGCTTCGTGCTCGCGGCGCGCAAGCCCGAGCGGTGCGACGACGCCGCCGACCAACTGCGAGCGTGCGGCGCCTCCGAGGTGCACGTCGTCGCCTTCGACGCCACCGACTTCGCGTCGCACGAGTCGTTCGTACAGTCGACCTTCGACCGGTTCGGCGACTTCGACGTCGTGCTCGTCGCGTTCGGCGTGCTCGGCGACCAGGAGCGGGCCGAGCACGACGCCGCCGCTGCGCTCGAGATCGTGCAGAGCAATTACACCGGGGCCGTGTCGGTGAGCGTCCCGCTCGTCGAGCGTCTGCGGACGCAGGGCCACGGCACCATCGTTCTGCTCTCGTCGGTCGCCGGGGAGCGCGTCCGGCGCTCCAACTTCGTCTACGGCTCGTCGAAGGCCGGCATCGACGGCTACTACCAGGGTCTTGCCGCGGCGCTGCGGGGATCGGGTGTCCACGTGATGATCGTGCGGCCGGGCTTCGTCCACACGAAGATGACGCAGGGCATGAAAGCCGCGCCGCTCGCGGCCACGCCCGACCAGGTCGCCGACGCCGTCGTGCGCGGCCTCGCGCGCGATCGTGAGATCGTCTGGGTCCCGCCGGCGTTGCGGATCGTCATGAGCGCGTTGCGGCACCTCCCTCGAGCCGTGTTCGGTCGCCTTCCTCTGTGACCGCGCGTGCCGCGGCCGCGTTCGACTTCGACGGCACGCTGACGCGGCGCGACACGCTGCTGCCGTTCCTCGCATCGATCGCCGGACCGCGCGCGCTCGCCGGCGCGCTCACGGCCGATGTGCCGCGGCTGGGCCTGGCCGCAGCCGGGCGCGGCGATCGCGACGCGGCGAAGGCGCGCCTCCTGCGGCGGCTGTTGCAGGGACGCCCATACGACGAAGTCGAGG
>DATMUX010000181.1:0-2136 GCA_035563695.1 Acidimicrobiia bacterium | reverse complement strand
GCCCGGCACCCGTTGGACGCCGGCGTAACGACTACCGGCCGCCGCGCAGCGCGGGGATCGACGAGCGGGAGCACTGATCGAGCGCGCCCTGCACCATGACCTCGACCAGCGCACCCATGTGCTCGAAGCCGTCGCCGACCGTCTTGCCCATCAGGAACCGGGCGTTGATGCCCTCGAGGATGATCGCGAGCTTGTACGCGGCGAGCGCCTCGTAGAAGTCGAGCTCGCTCACGTCGCGGTCCGAGCGCCGGGCGTAGCGCGCGACCACCTCGTCGCGCGTGAGGAAACCGGCGTCGGGCGAGATCGTCGCGCCGGCCGCGCCCGCCTGGGTGTCGTCGCGCGCCCAATACAGCAGGAACAGGCCGAGATCGGCCAAGGGGTCGCCGAGCGTTGCCATTTCCCAGTCGAGCACCGCGACGATCCGGCCGGGATCGTCGCGGTCGAGCATGGTGTTGTCGAGCCGGTAGTCGCCGTGCACGATCGTGGGCGGGGGCGACGCCGGCAACGCGGCGCGCAGGCGGCGCGCGAGCTCGTCGATCGACGGGAGCTCACGCGTCTTCGAGCGTTCCCACTGCTCGCCCCACCGGCGGACCTGCCGCTCGACGTAGCCGTCGGGGTGGCCGAAGTCGTCGAGCCCGACGGCGTGGTAGTCGACCGCGTGGATCGCGACCAGCACGTCGACCAGCTCCTCCGAGCACCGGCGGGCGTCGTCGGTGGTCAGCCCGGCGAGATCGGCACCCGTGCGCAGGATCACGCCGTCGACCATCTCCATCACGTAGAACGGCGCGTCGTTGACGGAGTCGTCGTCGCAGAACGCCAGCGTGCGCGGAACGGGAACCGGTGTGCCGGCGAGGGCGGCGAGGACCTTGTACTCCCGGGCCATGTCGTGCGCGGTCGGCAGCACGTGCCCGAGCGGCGGCCGCCGCAGCACCCACGTGTGTGCGCCGTCGCCGATCGCGTAGGTGAGATTCGACCGGCCACCCGATATCAGCGACGCATCGAGCGCGGCGCCGGACGCGCCCGCGACGTGCGCCGCGAACCACGGCCGCAGCCGATCGAGGTCGACGCCGGGCGGGGTCTCCGTCACGCGCCGGAGACTAATCGCGGGTACGCGAGGCGCTCGCTAGGCGATGCGCGACTCGCGCGGCGCGACGGGCTTGCCGTCGCCGCGCGGGTAGCGCGCGACACGCCCGACCGGCATGTCGACGCGGAATCCCGCGGCCGCGCGCTCTTCTTCGGACTCGCCGCCCCAGAAGCCGTACTCGCGGTGCTGGCGCGCCCAGTCGCGACACTCGACGAGCGCGGCACACGACTGGCACACGCCACGCGCCGACGACTCGCGCACCACCCGCGCTTCGGGACGCTCGCCCGCCGGCGCGAAGAACAGCCGGGTCTGGCCCTGGCACGCGGCATCCGACGCCCAGCTGAGCGGGCCCGTGAAGATGAGATTCGAAGTGGCCTCGGCAGCCATGTGCTCCCCTTCAGGACGACCGAGTTCCACGAGCCCGGGAGGCCGGCGGGGGGACCGGCCTCCCCGAGCCCGTGTCGTACCCGTCAAGTGAACCGGATCACAAGGCCATCTGTCAAAGGCGTTCCAGCGATAGAATCCATCTCGATAAGAGATGGCTGCGGAGGGTGTTCGACGGCCGGGCGTTCCGTCGCCCGCCGGCGGCGAGCACGCCCTTCGACTAGGGGAAACATAGGGAGCGCACCGTGGAAGTCCGGCACTTGGAAGTACTCCTCGCGGTCGCCGAGGAGGGCAGCTTCACCGCCGCGGCCGACCGCCTCCACACGGTGCAGTCGAACGTTTCGGAGCACATTCGCCAGCTCGAGAGCGAGCTCGGCGTGCAGCTCCTGGTGCGGGGCCGCCGCGCGACCGTGCCCACGGAGTTCGGGCTGCGGGTCATCGATCGTGCCCGGGCGATCCGCAGCGAGCTCGAGGCCATGGAGCAGGACCTGTCGATGCTGCAGGGCCTCGAGACCGGCCACGCGACGCTCGGCGTCATCGGCACGGTCAGCCGGTCGCTCGTCCCGCGTGTCGTCGCCGACGTCCGGCGCCGCGCGCCGGGCTTGTCACTGCGCATCACCGAGGGCGCATCCGAGCGGCTCGCGGTCGAGGTCGCCGAGCGGGAGCTC
>DATMUX010000180.1:0-2618 GCA_035563695.1 Acidimicrobiia bacterium | reverse complement strand
CGACATCACCGCCCAGAACGTGAACAACAGCCGCAGCATCAGCTTCGTGCCGTAGTACTTGCGGTAGATGAACAGCAACGGCAACGTGATGAGGTCGGCGAAGATGAAGCTGATCACACCGCCGAACGCGATGCCGCCGTGCCACAAGGCGGCGGCCATCGGTACGTTGCCGATCGAGCAGACGAAGCTGATGATCGCGATGAACGGCCCGATGATCGCGTTCTGCAGCGACGTCCAGAATCCGTGGCCGTGCCAGAACAGCCGGTTCCACCACTCCATCGGCACGAGCACGGTCAGGAATCCCGCGATCGTGTAGCCGATGACCAGCTCGCGGCGCAGCATGCGGAGATCGGACATCGTGTAGGTCGCGGCGTCGGCCCAGCCGGCCCTGGTCCGGATCGCACCCACGTGCTCGTGGCCCTCGGCTTCCGGCTCGAGGTGCGACCGCGCGGCTCGGACCATCCGTTCCGTGAACACGATCCCGCCCACGAGCGCCAACAACACGATCATGATCGGCCCGCCGACGAACTCCGCAACGGCGAACTGCCAGCCCATCAGCACCAGCAGGACGATGCCGAGCTCCAGTACCAGGTTCGTCGACGCGAACATGAACACCATCGACGTCGTGAAGTCGGCGCCCTTGCGGAAGAGTGACTTCGCCATGGCCGTCGCCGCGTACGAACAGCTCGACGACACCATCCCGAATCCCGACGCGCGCGCGATCGACGCGGGTGAGCGATCGCCCATGACGCGCTGCATGCGCTCCCGCGAGACGAACGCCTGCACCGCGCCGGAGAGCGTGAATCCGAGCACCAGCGCCCACAACGTCGCCCAGAACATGAAGAAGGCTTCGCGCAACGAGTCTCCGATGTCGGAGATCGTCACGAAGCCGGCGAGGTTCATGACCGGACGAGACGCGCGATCGCGGCCGATGCCTCCGCGACCTTCTCCTCGGCCTTGGCGCCGCCTTGCGCGAGCGCGTCGGCCACACAGTGGCTCAAGTGCTCGTCGAGCATCTCGAGCGCGACGGCCTGCAACGCCTTCGTCACGGCCGAGATCTGCGTGAGCACGTCGATGCAATACGCGTCGTCGTCGACCATGCGCTGGACGCCGCGCACCTGACCCTCGACGCGGCGCAGCCGTTGCTGGATGGAGTGCTTCTTCGCTTCGTAACCGGCCATGCGATTACCATACCCCTGTAGGGTATCTGGCGCAAGGCTGGCGCGGTCCGCCCGGAGGGCGCGTACGGCCTCGGTCGTAGACTGCCGCCCGATGACGGACACCGCCGCGGCCGAGACGAAGGAACGCTGGTCGTTCTCCTGGAAGCACCTCTACGACGAGGTCGTCACCTCGGGACTGTGCACCGGGTGCGCGGGCTGCGTGATCGCGTGCCCCCACGACGTGCTCGACTACGACGACACCAACGGGGTGTACAAGCCGCTCCAGATCGAGGACTACGGCGGTCCGGCCGACTGCAGCCACGGCGACAAGGCGTGCACGTCGTGCACGCGTGCGTGCCCCCGGTTCCGGGCGTGGGAACCCGAGATCGACACGTTCCTGTTCGGGCGGCCGCGCGCGCCCGAGGAGATGAGCGGTGTCTTCAAGGACATCTGCCTCGCGCGCGCCGCCGATTCCGAGCTGCACGAGGTGGGCCAGGACGGCGGGCTCGTCTCGGCGATGCTCGTCTACGCGCTCGAGCACGACATCATCGACGCGGCGCTCGTGTCCTACCTGGAGGGCGACGGGACGACGTGGAAGGCCATCCCCGGCGTGGCCCGCACGCGCGCCGACGTGATCGCGTCGGCCGGCAGCCGCTACACCTACTCGGCGAACACGCTCGCGTACAACGACCTCACCAAGGAGGAGGAGCGCATCGCCCTGGTCGGCATGTCGTGCCAGTCGTCGATCCCGCCGGTGATGAAACAGCGCAAGGCGGGCAAGGTGGCGCGCAAGCTGACGCTGTCAATCGGGCTGCTGTGCTCGAAGACGTTCGACGACGCGATCTTCGAGGAGCTCTTCGAGGCGAAGTACGGCCTGAAGAAGGCCGACATGCGCAAGATGAACATCAAGGGCGTGTTCCAGATCTGGATGAACGACGGCTCCTACCACGAGGTGCCGCTCAAGGAGTGCCACCAGTGGACGCGTGAGGGCTGCAACATGTGTCCCGACTTCGCGGCCGAGCACGCCGACATCTCGACCGGCGGCATCGGCAAGTACAACGACTGGACGCTCACCGTCGTGCGCACCGATGCGGGCCGCGAGCTGATGGAGAAGATGCTCGCCGACGGCGTGATCGAGGTCCGGCCCGGCGATGACGATCCCGACGCGATCGCGTTGATGCACAAGCTCTCGAAGAAGTCGCGCAAGCGCTGGCCGGAGTTCGCTATTCCCGAACCGCACCTGGGCGTGTGATCATCGTCGCCCTCGCGACCGACCTCATGGACCGGTCGCGCCTCGGCGCCGCGATCCCGGACGTGCGGTTCACGCTGGATCCCGAGGCCGACGTCGTGATCATCGACCTCGCCCGCGGCGCCGGCCAAGTCGCGGAGGTTAGGGCGACGTGCCCCGGGGCGCGCATCGTGTGTTACGGCCCGCACGTCGACGAGGACGCGGCCGCC
>DATMUX010000179.1:0-5792 GCA_035563695.1 Acidimicrobiia bacterium | reverse complement strand
ACGTCGGGCAGGCGCACCAGCCGGCCCTTGATCCGGGCGATCGGTACCGCCGCGACCACCGTCGCGACCTTGCCCGGGCACTCATAACCGGCGCGGCGCGGGCGCGCGCGCCACCCGCCGCCCACGGTGCAGCGATCGATGCTGACGCGCAGCCCGTTGCGCGCGTCCCGATCGAGCAGGGACGAGCCGCCGCGACGCACGGAGAGCACCATGCCGACCGGCACCGGCGTGGGTGCCTGCAGCGTCACGTCGAGCGGCCGAATCACGCCGGCGCCGGGCGCGAGGTCGGCCGGCGCCTCTCCGGGGCGCCCGCCGCCGGGCGCGGCGCCCACGAGCACGGTCAGCTTGGTCCGCGGCGGCAGCTGCTCCGTCGCCGCCGGCGAGATCATCGGCGTGGCGTAGCCGACGAAGACGGTCGCGAGGGCGACGACGAGACACACCTTGGCGGCCAGATGCCGGAGCTCGACGAGGATTCGCCGCAAGAGCCGCAAGAGGTGTCTCCCGGTACGCGCGCGGATTGGGCGATCTGTGCATCGTCGCCGTGGGCCGCGCGACCCAAGTCCGGACGCGCCGTCGTGCCAGTTGTCACCGCGCTCCAGTTTCGGGCGCGGTCAGCCGTCGTCTTGCGATCGCAGGAACAACTCGATCTCGGACACGAGGTCGTCGGTGGTTGCCGCCTGCTCCCGGTCGATCCGCTCGACGACATCGTGCACATCCGGCCGAGTCGCCAGCGCCGCCTCGACGCGCGTGTGGTAGGCGTCACAGCGCGCATCGAGCGGGCGCAGGTCGAGTTGCACGCGCCCGATCTCGGCGAGCCGCGTGAGCACCGCGCGGACCGCGGGCGGTGAGGGCGAGCCGGCGACGTACTGCGGCACCTGGGCCCACAGTGCGACGCACGGCACACCCGCGTCGCCGAGCGCGTGCTGCACGATCGTCTGCAACCCGGTCGGTCCCGCGTAGCTCGACCGCAACGGTGCCAGCTCCTGTGCCAGCGACCGCTGCGTCGCGGAAGCGTGCACCGCGACCGGGCGCCGGTGCGACACGAGGGCCGGCATCCCGGCGACGGTGACTGCGTCGCGCATACCCGTCCGGCGCGCGACGTCGACGATCGTCGACGCGGCCGTGTGCCAGCGCAGCGACGGCTCCGGCCCCGCGACCAGCACGACGTCGCGGCCGAGCCGCCCCGCGACGAACGTGATCGCCGGCCAGTCGATGACGCGCGTGCCATCGTCCTCCCAGCGCGCGAAGGGCCGCGTCTGCTGCAGGTCCATGTCATCGGCGACGTCGATCACCGCGAACTCGTCGCCGTCGACGATCTGCTCGCGCAACGCCGCCATGGCGCCCGCGCCCGCGAGCCCGGCGTCGACCCAACCCGACAGCGCGATCACCATGAGCGGATCGTGGAGCTCGGGACGGTGGCGCACGCTGAGCACGCTGGGAGCGTAGGCCGCGCACCGAGTAGGTTCCGCTCGCATGCCTCGGTTCGGCGTCCACACCGGTTTGCAGCACACCTCGGTCGCCGAGCTCCACGAGCTGTGGGCGCGTATCGAGGAGCTCGGCTTCGACTGGATCTCGATCTGGGATCACTTCTATGCGGCCGACGCGAGCGGCGATCCCCACTGCCTCGAGGCGATCACGGCGCACACCGCGCTCGCGGCAGCCACGCGCCGCGTGACGTGCGGCTCGCTCGTGTACTCGGCGGGCTATCGCCATCCCGCGGTGCTCGCCAACGCGATCGCGACCCTCGACCAGGTCGCCGAGGGGCGGGTCGTGCTCGGGCTCGGAGGGGGCTGGCTGCAGGCCGAGTACGACGCGTACGGGCTGCACTTCGGGTCGCCGGTCGAACGGCTGCGCATGTTGGAGGAGTACGTCCAGTGCGTGCGCGGGCTCTTGACGCAGCCCCGCACGACATTCGACGGCGAGTTCTTCCGTTTGCACGACGCGCAGTGCGAGCCCAAGCCCGAGCAGGCCCGGCTGCCCATCTGGATCGGCGGCGGCGGCGAGAAGGTCACACTGCGGATCGCGGCGCAGTACGCCGACGGCTGGAACGTGCCGTTCATCGCGCCCGACGCGTGGGCGCACAAGTCCGGGGTACTCGACGCGCACTGCGAGCGGCTGGGGCGCGACCCGTCGGAGATCACCCGGTCGGTCAACGTCGGCATGGCGTTCACCGACGAGGAGTTGCGGCGGCAGTTCGGGCCGATGTCGAACTTCGTCCGGCCGGGCGTGCTGTCGGGCAGCGTCCAGGAGATGGTCGACAAGGTCGGCGCGTACGTCGACGGGGGCGCTTCGTGGGTGATCCTCGCCATGCGCGCGCCGTTCGACCGCGAGGGCCTGGAGCGCTTCGCGGCCGAGGTCATGCCCGCGATCGGCCGCTGAACCGGGGAGGCCTCGCCGCAGGCTGCAAGGATGGCGCCATGGCCGATCCGGGGGGCGAGCTGCGCTTCGACCCGCTCACGCGCGAGTGGGTGAACATCGTCGGCCACCGCCAGACGCGCCCCAACCTGCCCGAGACCGGATGCCCGTTCTGCGTCGGTGGGCTCGAGGCGCCCGAGCCCTACGACGTGCGCTGGTTCCCGAACCGGTGGCCGGCGTTCACGCCGGGCGCACCGATCGACCTCGCGTCGGCCGAGGCCGCGGACACGACCGTCGTGCCCGCGGCCGGCGCGTGCGAGGTCGTGCTCTTCTCCCCCGGGCACGACCAGTCGCTGGCCACGCTGCCGGTCCCCCACGTGCGCAAGGTCGTCGACCTGTGGGCCGCCCGCACCGACGAGCTGCTCGCGCGTCCCGAGGTCGAGTACGTGCTCGTGTTCGAGAACCGCGGCCGGGAGGTCGGCGCGACGATCGACCACCCGCACGGCCAGATCTACGGGTACCCGTTCCTGCCGCCGGCACCCGCACGCGAGGCGGCGGTGGCGCGCGCGCACGGATGCGCGGTGTGCGCCGAGGTGCAATCCGAGCTGGCCGCGGGCACGCGCGTCGTCGCGACGGCCGGCGACTGGGTCGCGTGGGTCCCGTACGCGTCCGGCCACATGTACGGGATGCGGTTCGCGCCGCGCCGGCACGTCGGATCGTTCCCCGCGCTCGACGGCGGCGCACGCGACGACCTCGCCCGCCTGCTCGTCGACGCGCTCGGTCGCTACGACCGTTTGTGGCCGCTCCCGCGACCGGGCTATTTGTTTCCCTACCTGCTGTGGTTCCATCAGGCGCCGGCGTCCGGCGGAGACGCGTGGCACCTGCACGCGCACATCGCGCCGCCGCTGCGCGCCCCCGGGGTGCCGCGCTACGTCGCGTCGGGCGAGCTAGGCAGCGGCACGCTCTCGAATCCGGTCGTCCCCGAGTCGGCCGCCGCAGCGCTGCGCCATGCCTGAGGCGGCAGCCGAAGGCCGGCACAATGCCTGAGGCCGCAGCCGAAGCCCGGCACAATGCCTGAGCCGCGCGAGTTCCGTGCACCGGGCCGCGTCAACCTCATCGGCGGTCAAGTCGATTACCACGAAGGCTGGGTCGTCTCCATGGCGATCGACCGCGACGTGCACGCCAGCGCGCGCCCGCGCGCCGACGGCCGGATCACGGCGCGCTCGCGCGACCTCGATGGCGCCGTCGACATCGCGTGCGACGCCACCACCGACCCGCGCACCGTCGTGCCGGCGTGGGGTCGCACGGTCGCGGGCGTCGCGAGCGTGCTCACCGAGCTCGGCTGCCGGATCGCGGGCGCCGATCTCGAGATCGCGTCGACCGTGCCGATCGGAGCGGGGTTGTCGTCGAGCGCAGCCTTCGAAGTGGCGTGCGCGCTCGCACTCGTCGATCGGGCCGGGTTCGCCCTCGCGGGCGCCGACCTCGCTCGGGCGGCGCAGCGCGCCGAGCACGTCGCGACGGGGGTCCCGTGCGGGATCCAGGACCAGATGACGTCGGTCTGCAACCGTGACGGGCACGCAATCTTCCTCGATTGCCGCACACTCGAGATCGAGCACGTCCCGCTCCCGGCCCAGCTACGCGTGCTCGTCGTGCACTCGGGGGTCCCGCGCGTGCTCGAAGCGACGCCGTACGCGCAACGCCGGGCGGAGAGCGAAGCCGTCGCCGCGCAGCTCGGCGTCCGCGTGTTGCGCGACGCATCGCTCGACCAGGTGCGCGACCTGCCGCGAGGTAGGCACGCGGTCACCGAGATGGCCCGGGTGCGCGCGTTCGCCGGCGCGCTCCGCGCGCACGATCTCGACGCGCTCGGGCCGTTGATGCTCGCGAGCCACGCGTCGTCGCGGGACGACATGGGAGTGTCGATCCCCGAGCTCGACATCCTGGTCGACGCCCTCGTCGGCGCCGGCGCGCTCGGCGCGCGCCTCACCGGTGCCGGGTTCGGTGGCTGCGTCGTGGCGCTCGCACCGGCCGGCGACGCCGACGCGATCGCGGCGCGCGCAACGGCCGCCTACCGGGAGCGCACGGGGCGCGCGCCCGTCGCGTGGGTCGTGCGCGCCGCCGCGGGTGCGGGCGCGGTGCGCGCCCGATGACGCCTACCCGCCGATGAAGCCGCCGCCGAAGCCGCCGGTGTTGCGCCGGCGGAACGCGTTGTTGAGCTGCGTGCCGTCGAAGCCCGGCACCTCGGCACCGGTGGCGAAGCGGTAGAGGGCCACCTGGAAGATGCCCGTCAGCGTGGCCGACACGAGCGACACTGCGACGATCCACACGAACAGCAGCCCGCCGCCGACGATCGCGGCCGGCCCACCGACGGCGAGGAGCAGCGCGAGCGGTATGGCACCGGCGATCATCACGAGCCCCATCACGAGACCGATCCCGGCGTTCGTCATGATGTTCTCGCCCCACGTCTGCTTGAACAGCTGGCCGGATCGCTTGACGGCCGCGATCGGGCCGATCCCCTCGATCACGAGGATGGGCAGCACCAAGAACGTCACTACCGACCAGGCGACCCCGGCGATCGAACCGACGATGCGCCCGAGCACGCCACCCCGCTGCTCGACGGCCCGCAGCACGAGCGACACGCTCGCGCTCACGACGACCCACGGCAGGAGCACGTGCAGCCGGGCGCGGGCGGCGTGCAGCGCCTCGCCGATCGTCACATGCTCGCCCGCGAGGCGGCGGTCGGCCGCCCACACGAGCGCCGCGTTGAAGAAGACCACCACGTACGTCAGCACGAAGTAGCCGACTGCACCGAGGATCCAGTCGAGGGGCTTCCAGTTGTACTGACCGGCGCCGTCGTGGGCGACGATCGTGATCGGCAGCAGGAACGTCAGCGCGACGAGCAACGTGGCGATGCCCGACAGCAGCGGCAGGACCGCGAGTTGCTTGTCGTCGCGCAGGACCCTGAACGACGCCTTGGCGAGATCGATCGAGTTCTGGAACCTGCTCACCGCGACTCCTCCCGCTCGGCCGCGCCCGCGGCCGCGCTCGTCACCCAGGGTATCGGTGTGCCGGCACGCGGCCGCGCGCGCCGGCACACCAACCATTCACTCCGGATGACGCGTCAGACCGAGCGGGGATACCGCCGCCGCACCAATGCGAGCACGATGCCGACGCCGAGCACACCGAGGCCGATCAGCGCGACCGGGCCACCGCCACCGGTACGCGGCAGCTCGGCGGCGGCTGCCGCCGCGGCCGTCGACGACGTCACCGCCGCGGCGGTCACGGTCGACGCGGGTGTCGTGGTCGACGTCGTCGTGGTCGTGGTCTCGCACGTCGCGCCGGCCACCGCCGTGTAGGCGATCGTCACCGAACCGTCCTGCAATCCGTCGACGAAGCTGTTGTCGACGTTGGTCGCCGCCGTCGGATCCGTGTAGCTCGAG
>DATMUX010000178.1:0-2066 GCA_035563695.1 Acidimicrobiia bacterium | reverse complement strand
CGGGGTTCGCCGCCGGGGCCGTGGCCCTGGTGGTCCTCGCGGCCGGCGTCGCGTACGGAGTGGGTGCGTCGGGCAACCACACCACCACCGTGGTGAGGACCGTGTCCGAACCCGCCCGGCCCGCGGCCGCGGCCGCCAAGTCCGGGTGTATTCCTGGTGCGGCGCCCGGCTCATGCAACATCGACGAATTCAACGAGCAGATCCCCGACAAGCCGCTCGACGCGGCGACGCGCGCGCTACTCGCGCAACAGCTCGTGACGGCGCGGGAAGCGGCGGCGAGGTACCCGACGGTTGCCGACGCGGTACGCGCCAACTTGTTGCAGGCGGGCAAGTTCTCGCCCGGGGTCGGCGCGCACTACATCGACATCGGCGCGGTGAACGGGTTCGATCCCGCGCGGCCGGGCGCGTACATCTACGACGGGACGAGCCCGACCTCGAAGGTCGTCGGGCTCATGTACCTGTCGTCGACGGTCAACCCGCCCGAAGGCTTCGCCGGTCCGAACGACCATTGGCACCGCCACACCAACACGTGCGTGATCTTCGGTGCGAAGATCACGGTCCCGTTCCCGGCCGACTCCGACGTCACGAAGGCGATGTGCGACAACGTCGGCGGATACTTCATGCGCCGCACCACGTGGATGGTGCACGCGTGGGTGGTTCCCGGCTGGGAGAGCCCGCTGGGTGTCTTCTCCCACAACAACCCCGACGTCGTCTGTGCCGACGGAACGACGAAGACCGACGCCGACGGGTTCTGCGCGGGCACCTGATCCACGGGTTTCGGCACGGGGGACGGTGACATGGACGACCGTCCCTCGGGGATCGCGTACCTTCCCGGTCTCGACGGGCTGCGCGCGCTCGCGATCGCGGCGGTCCTCGCCTTCCACGACGGTCGCCTGCCCGGCGGTTTCCTCGGCGTCTCGATCTTCTTCACGATCTCCGGATACCTGATCACCGCGCTCGTGCTCGCCGAACGGCGCGCGACCGGAAGTGTGTCGCTGCGCGCGTTCTACGGGCGCCGGGCGCGCCGGCTCCTGCCCGCGGCGATCGCCGGACTGTTGCTCGCGGCGCTGGTCACCCCTTACCTCCACGATCCGCGCGTCGCTCGGGCGCTGCCCGGCGACGTGGTCGCGGCGCTCGCCAACGTCGCGAACTGGCACTTCCTGCTCGCGGGGCGCTCGTACGCCGCGCAGTTCACGAGCGCCTCCCCGGTCCTGCAGTTCTGGTCGCTGTCGCTCGAGGAACAGCTCTACATCGTGCTCGTCCCGTGCATCGTCGCGGTGCTCTGGTGGGCACGCGGCCGCCGCCTCGTGCTCGGTGGCGTCCTGGCGGCGCTCGCGGCCGCCTCGCTCGCCGACGGCTGGGTCGCCGTCGCGCACGGATCGATCGACCGCGCCTACTACGGCACCGGGACGCGCGCCGTCGAGTTCCTGGGCGGTGCGCTGCTGGCCGTCGCGGTCGGCCGTCGCGCTCCGGGCCCGCGTGCGTCGCGCGCCGCGGCGTGCGCCGGACCGGTCGCGCTCGGCGCGCTCGCCGCGATCACGCTGCACGCCCGGCCGACCGACACGTGGCTCTTCCGCGGCGAGTTCGCCGCGTGTACCGCCGCGTCGGTCGTCCTCATCGTGAGCGTCGCCGTACCCGGACCGATGCGCTGGTTCTTCTCGCTCGCGCCGCTGCGCGCCCTCGGCAAGGTGAGCTACGGCGTCTACGTGTACCACTGGCCGCTGTTCCTGCTGCTCGACCACACGCGCACCGGTCTCGCGCCGCTCCCACTCACGTTCGTACGCGTCGGCGCGACCGTGGCGCTCGCAACCGTGTCGTACTTCGTGATCGAACAACCCATCCGCGTGCAGCGTTTTCCACGCGTGCGGTGGGGTTGGGTGGCCGCACCCGTTGCCGCGATGACGGCCGTGTCGGCGGCCGTGATCGTCGCGGCGAACGCGCCGCCGCCCGCGATTCAGTTCCAGCCGGTCGAGTCGGCATCGTCGGTGAAGGCGCTGGCCGCGCCCCCACCGGCCGAGCCAGCACCGGCCCGCTCGCGGCCGGGCGCGCCGCGCGCGGGCGGCGCG
>DATMUX010000177.1:0-11549 GCA_035563695.1 Acidimicrobiia bacterium | reverse complement strand
GAGCCGTTGTGCGACGCGTTCGCGCGAGCCCTCACCGACCTGGGCGTCCCGGTCGCGACCGGGCGGTTCCGGGCCCACATGCAGGTCGCGCTCGTGAACGACGGCCCCGTCACGCTGCTCGTCGAGGCCTGACACGCGTGTAATTCGCACCGGTACCATGGGTGCGTCATGGTCGAAGCGCACGCCGACGTCCCGCCCGTCCCCCGGACCCGCAGCCTCGACCTGTCGGGCCTGAATCCCGCCCAGTACGAGGCGGTGACGCTCCCGCCGGGTCCGGTGCTCGTCATCGCCGGTGCGGGGTCGGGCAAGACGCGCGTGCTCACGCACCGCCTCGCGTACCTCGTCGCCGAGCTCGGCGCGTCGCCGTTCGAGATCCTCGCCATCACGTTCACGAACAAGGCCGCTGGCGAGATGCGCGAACGCGTGGCACAGCTCGTCGGACCCGTCGGGCACCGCATGTGGGTGTCTACCTTCCACGCCGCGTGCTCGCGCATTCTGCGGCGGGAAGCCTCGTTGCTCGGTTACCGGTCGAGCTTCACGATCTACGACCAGTCCGACGCGCAGCGCCTCACCGATTGGGTGCGGCGCGACCTCGACCTCGACCCGAAGCGCTTCCCCGCGCGCCAGCTCCATGCGCAGATCAGCGCGTTGAAGAACGAGCTCGTGCTCCCGGCGCAGTACGCGGAGATGGCCGTCGGCCCGGCCGAACGGCGCGTCGCCGAGGTGTACACGGAGTACCAGCGGCGACTGGCGGAAGCATCGGCGGTCGACTTCGATGACCTGTTGACGCTCACGGTACGGCTGTTCCGCGAGCACCCCGAAGCGCTCTACCGGTACCAGCAGCGGTTCCGGCACGTCCTCGTCGACGAGTTCCAGGACACCAACCTCGCCCAATGGGAGATCGTGCGGATGCTCGCGGAGGAGCACCGCAGCGTCACGGTTGTCGGCGACGACGCGCAGTCGGTGTACGCGTTCCGCGGTGCCGACTTCCGCAACCTGATCCGCTTCGAGGACGCGTTCCCCGACGCCACCGTGGTCGTGCTCGATCAGAACTACCGCTCGACGCAGCGCATCCTCGAGGCGGCGAACGCGGTGATCGCGAACAACGCGAGCACCCGCAAGAAGCACCTGTGGACCGACAAGGCCGAGGGCGAACCGCTCGTGCGCTACCAGGGCGACGACGAGCACGACGAGGCGCAGTTCGTGGTCGGCGAGATCCACCGGTTGGTCGACGGCGGCACGCACCGCTACGGCGACGTCGCGGTCTTCTACCGCACGAACGTGCAGAGCCGCGTGCTCGAGGAGTGTTTGGTGCGCTCGGGCGTGCCCTATCGCGTCTTCGGTGGTGTGAAGTTCTACGACCGGCGCGAGATCAAGGATGCGCTCGCGTACCTGCGCGCGCTGGTCAATCCCGACGACGAAGTCTCGTGGAAGCGCATCGTGAACACGCCGCGCCGCGGTGTCGGCGACACGTCGGTCGCCAAGATCGACGCGTACGCCCAAGGCTCGGGCGTGACGTTCCGCGAGGCCGCGCAGCGCGCCGCCGTGGCCGGGGTGACCGGCAAGGCGCTGGGTGGGTTGCGCGAGCTGCTCGACCTCATGGAGGAAGTCGAAGGCGCCGCCGTCCGCGGCGTCGGCGCGACGCTCGAGACGATCTTGACGGCGAGCGGGTACCTGGCCGAGCTGGAGGCGGAGCGTTCGATCGAGGCGCAGGGACGGCTCGAGAACTTGCAGGAGCTGGTGGGGTCGGCGCGCGAGTTCGACGATCAGGTCGAGCGCGGTGATCTCGGTGGCCTGGTCGCGATCGGCGGTGTCGGCGTCGGCGAGACCGACGCGGCCCCGTCCGGGTTGGCCCGCGTGCAGGCCTTCCTCGAGGCGATCTCCCTCGTGACCGACCTCGACGAGAACGATCCCGAGGCGAGCTCGGTCACGCTGATGACGCTGCATTCGGCCAAGGGCCTCGAGTTTCCGGTCGTGTTCCTCATCGGGTTGGAGGACGGCGTGTTCCCGCACGTGCGCAGCCTCGGCGATCCCGACGAGCTCGAGGAGGAGCGCCGGCTGTGCTACGTGGGGCTCACGCGTGCGGAGGAGCGCCTGTACCTGTGTCACGCATGGAGCCGGATGATGTTCGGAGCGACCGACTACCGGCCGCCGAGCCGCTTCCTCGACGAGATTCCGCCCGAGCTCATGCAGATGGTCGGCGAGGATGCTTCGGGAAGTCCCCGGCGCCGCGGGGGCGGGTTCGGCGCGCACCGCGAGGCAGTCGTCGCGGCGGCGCTGCGGCGCGAGAGCGATCCGGTCGGCGCGCGCGGGGCGGAACAGCTGGGACTGCGCGTGGGCGACGACGTGCTCCACGAGAAGTTCGGTGAGGGCGTGATCCTCGACATCTCGGGAAGCGGCGACAAGGCCGAGGCGCGGGTGCGCTTCCGCGACGCGGGAGAAAAGACGCTGTTGTTGTCGTGGGCGCCGCTGTCACGCGTCTAAGCCGCGGTCGTGGTTGTCGTCGCGGTCGGACCGAGCTCGACGATCACCGCGTCGACCTGACCGAACGTCTGGATGCTGACGGG
Source organism: Acidimicrobiia bacterium (assembly GCA_035563695.1). Taxonomy (GTDB): domain Bacteria; phylum Actinomycetota; class Acidimicrobiia; order IMCC26256; family PALSA-610; genus DATMUX01. The sequence continues at coordinate 8,982 of DATMUX010000177.1, read as the reverse complement.
GTAGCGGGCCAGGTCGGCGGGCGCGACGGTCCTGCCCCCGCATTCCCAACGCGTTCCCTGGTCGCGCAGGGTCAGCGTGCAGCCCGAGGGTTGCTTCACTTTGTACGCGACGATGTCGTTGTCCTCGAGCGCGATCCAGAATCCGCAGTTCGCGCCGGCGCCGATGAACGATGGTCCTTCGTTGGCGAGCGTCTTGCGCCGATCGGAGGCGCTGCCGATGTTGAGCTCTCTGCACGTGGTGCTCTGCGAGCCTCGGGTGGCGACGAGTGCCGCCCCGGCGATGAGGAATCCGGCAACGAGCACGCCGACCGTGGCGGCGACGATCAGCTTGATGTCGGAGGCTCGAGGGGAGGCCACTTCCGGTCCTTGGCTATGGTGAGCCGATGCTGCGACGCTACCGCGTCGTCATCGCCAAGCCCGGGCTGGACGGACACGATCGGGGCGCCAAGGTGATCGCTCGGGCCTTGCGCGACGCGGGGTTCGAGGTCGTGTATACCGGCCTCTTCCAGACGCCCGCGCAAGTGGCGGAGGCGGCCCTGCAAGAAGATGCGGACGCCGTCGGTCTGTCGGTACTGTCGGGCGCGCACATGACGCTCATCCCGCTGATCCTCGACGAGTTGCGGGTACGCGCGCTGGGCGATGTCGTCGTGTTCGCGGGGGGCATCATTCCCGAAGAGGACGGTCAGGCGCTCACCTCGGCCGGGGTTGCCGCGGTGTTCACGCCGGGCGCACCTCTCGCCGAGATCGTGGACTGGCTCGAGGCAACGCTCGATTCCCAACAGGAGTAGTCGGTGGACCTGTTCGAATACCAGGGGAAGCAGTTGTTCGCGCGGTACGGGATACCCGTGTCGCCGGGCAACGTGGCCGAGACCGTCGACGACGCGGTGCGCGCCGCCGAAGCGGCCGGGTACCCGGTGGTCGTGAAGGCCCAGGTGCAGGTCGGCGGGCGGGGCAAGGCCGGCGGGATCAAGCTCGCCGCCTCCGAGGCCGAGGTGCGGGAACACGCCTCCAACATCCTGGGGATGGACATCAAGGGTCACGTCGTGCGTCGGGTGTGGGTCGAGCGCGCGTCCGACATCGCCGAGGAGTACTACGCGTCCTTCACGCTCGATCGCGCGGCCAAGCAGTACCTGGGGATGTTGTCGGCGGAGGGAGGCGTCGAGATCGAGGCGGTCGCCGCGTCGAACCCCGACGCGATCGCGCGGTTGTCGATCGATCCGGTCGACGGTCTCGACGAGTCGGTGTGCCGCGCGTGGGTCGAGGCGGCTGCGCTGAACCCGGCGGCGACCGACGGCGTCGTCGATGTCCTCGGCAAGTTGTACGACGCCTACGTCGACGGCGACGCCGATCTCGTCGAGATCAATCCGTTGATCCTCACGCCGGACGGACGCGTGCACGCGTTGGACGCGAAGGTGTCGCTGGACGAGAACGCGTCGTACCGGCATCCCGAGTGGGACGAGTATGCCGCGACGCAAGAGCTCGACGACCGCGAGCGGCTGGCCAAGGAGAAGGGTCTCAACTACATCGGGCTCGACGGATCCGTCGGCATCATCGGCAACGGCGCGGGACTCGTCATGAGCACGCTCGACGTCGTGAACCAGGTCGGTGGTGCGGCGGCGAACTTTCTGGACGTCGGCGGCGGTGCGGACGCCGCGGTGCTCTCGAATGCGATCGAGGTGATCAACACCGACGAGAACGTGCGAGCGATTCTGGTGAACATCTTCGGGGGCATCACGCGATGCGACGAGGTCGCCACGGGAATCGTGGCTGCTCTGGGTCGGGTCGCCGTGAACGCACCGATCGTCATCCGCCTCGACGGGACGAATGCCGAGGAGGGCCGGGCGATCATCGCGCCGCACGAATCCGATCGATTGATCTCACAGCCGACGATGCTCGATGCGGCGCGCAAGGCCGTCGAGCTCGCGTCGAGGTAGGAGCAGAGTTGTCCATCTTCGTCGACGAAACGACCAAGGTCGTCTACCAGGGTCTCACCGGCTCGCAGGGCCGCTTCCACGGGTTGCGCAACCGTGCGTACGGAACGCAGGTGGTGGCCGGGACGAACCCGAAGAAGGCCGGGACCGATGTCGAGGGCGTGCCGGTGTTCGCGTCGGTTGCCGACGCCCGTGACGCCACTGGCGCGACCGCGTCGTGCATCTTCATCCCCGCGCCCGGTGTGCGGGACGCGGTGCTCGAAGCGGCCGAAGCCGGGATCGAGTTCATCGTCGTGATCACCGAAGGAGTGCCCGCGCACGACGAGGCGTTCTTCTTCAACGACCTGGGCGCGCGGTTTCCCTCGACGCAGCTGCTCGGCCCCAACTGCCCGGGCATCATCTCGCCGGGTAAGTGCAACATCGGGATCACTCCGGGGGAGATTGCGCGGGCGGGCGGTCCCGTGGGCATCGTGTCGCGCTCGGGCACGCTGACATACCAGGCGCTGCACGAGATGACCCAGCAAGGGATCGGCCAGACGACGTGCGTCGGTATCGGCGGCGATCCGGTTCCGGGGACGTCGTTCATCGATTGTCTGTCGCGCTTCGAGGACGATGCCGAGACGCGTGCCGTGATCATGATCGGCGAGATCGGTGGCTCGGCCGAGGAAGAGGCGGCCGAGTTCATTCGCACGAAGATGTCGAAGCCGGTCGTCGCCTACATCGCGGGCGTGACCGCGCCGCCGGGCAAGAAGATGGGCCACGCGGGCGCGATCATCTCGGGCTCGAAGGGGACCGCCGCCGCGAAGATCGAAGCCTTGGAAGCCGCCGGGTGCCGGGTCGCCCGTAACCCAACCGAGATCGGTGGCTTGATGGCTGAGGTCGTCGCCGCGCTCTGACAGGGTGTGCTCCTCGAGGCGCCTCCGTTGTCCGGGGCTCAACGTGCCGAGGGTGTAGACCCCGCGAGCGACGCGTCGTGCGCGGCCCTTGACAGTCTCGTAGCCGAGCGCGTCGGCCAGGCGCTTCACCGGGAATCGAGATGCAATCGCGTATCCGTCGAGGTGCAGGTCGCGGTGGATCTCGACGAGCTTCGTGGGCCGGCCGTTGCGGGCGAGGATCGCGAGTACCGCATTGCGCAGGTGCTTGCCCTGGAGCGGGTATGCGTTCGGCGCCTCGGGCGGGATGGGACCCGGTCCTTTGACGCGCGTGTGCCGAAAGCCGTGCACGATGTCGTGCGGCTCGACGCGAGGCCACAGGACTACCCGGAGATGTGCCAGTTGGGTGCGGACCTCGGCGAGGTCGCGTGCGAGCGCCTGCTGAGCTGCGTCGAGCTCGGTAGCGCGCGCGACGAGGGCGTCACGCTCGCTCAGGTAGCGGGCGCGCTCTTCCGGGCTTCCGGGAAGGCGCCGGTAGCGCGTGGGATAGAGGGCGGGTGTGCCCATGGATCGACTCCCCTCGGATCGGGCGCAGTTGGGTCCGTTGCGGGGGAAGCGTTCTGGCGGACCGTAGTACGGGGGTGTGACAGCTTCGGTTCGCGGGCTCGGCGCGCGGGTGCGTGGCAGCCCCCGAATCTCTACCCAGCCTCAGCCCCACCCTCCCTCCACCACGTGTTGAAGATTCGTTCGAAGAATCTCCAATACGTGTTGGGAAGAGGGTGCGGGCCCGCGGGTGAAGGTGCACACGCCGTGTTCTTCATGCTTCGTCGCCGCACCGCCCCCACTGCGAAACCTCCCGGTTTCCACGGCGCATCCGGGCCGTAAAACCGCCAAGGGCGGGCGGTAGGGTGGCCTGCATGCGGGTCGGAGTCCTGGCGTCGGGAAGTGGCACCATCCTGCGCGCGATGCTCGAGCGCGGTCTGCCGATCGCGATCGTGATCGCCGACCGGCCGTGCGGCGCGCTCGACATCGCCCGTGATCACGGCGTTCCCGCGGAGCTCGTCGAGCGCACCGACTTCTCTGCCGATTTCGACCGCGTTGCATACACGCACGACATCGTCGACGCCCTCCAGCGGCACCGTGTCGATCTCGTTGCTATCGCGGGCTTCGGCACGATCTTGTCCAAGCCATTCGTGGATGCGTTCGGCGGTCGCGCCGTCAACACGCACCCGGCGTTGTTGCCCTCGTTCAAGGGGTGGCATGCGGTGCGCGACGCCCTCGAGTACGGCGTCAAGATCACGGGCACCACCGTGCACCTCGTCACAGAGGACGTCGACGCGGGTCCAATCCTCGCCCAGGAGAGCGTGCCGGTGCTCGAAGGTGACACCGAGGCATCGCTGCACGAACGCATCAAGGAAGTCGAGCGACGCCTCTATCCCGAGGTCATCGAAAGGCTCGCACGGCAATGAGGACGAGAATCAAACGAGCGTTGCTCTCGGTGTGGGACAAGCGCGGGCTCGTCGAGCTGGCGCGCGGGCTCCACGAGCTCGGCGTCGAGCTCGTTTCGTCGGGGAACACGTCGGCGGCGCTCGAAGCGGCAGAGCTCCCCGTGACCCGGGTCGAGACGGTTACCGGTTCGCCGGAGATGCTCGACGGACGGGTGAAAACACTGCACCCGAAGATCCACGGAGGTTTGCTCGCCGACCTGGGCAACGACTCGCACCGTCACGACCTCGACTTGCACGGCATCCTGCCCTTCGAGCTCGTCGTCTCGAACCTGTACCCGTTCGAACAGCGCCCCGACATCGAGACGATCGACATCGGCGGCCCGGCGATGACGCGCGCCGCGGCCAAGAACCACGCGTGGGTCACCATCGTCACCGACCCCTCGCAGTATGCGCCCTTGCTCATGGAGCTCCGCGCGAACGACGGCACTGTCGGGGCCGACACCCGGCGCGCATTCGCGCTCGAAGCCTTCGCCCGGACTGCCGCCTACGACGCGGCGATCGTCGCGTGGCTCGAGAACGACGAGCGGCTGCCGGACCATCTGGTCGTCGCGCTCGAACGCACGCCTGAGGCCCTTCGCTACGGTGAGAACCCCCATCAGCGCGCGGCCCGCTACCGCCGGGTCGGCACGACGAGCTGGTGGGACACTGTCGAACAGCACGGCGGGCTCGCCTTGTCGTACCTCAACTTCTACGATGCCGACGCCGCGTGGAAGCTCGTGCACGATCTCGGAGACGGCCCCGCGTGCGCGATCATCAAGCACGCGAACCCGTGCGGTGTCGCCGTGGCGGACACCCTTGCCGACGCCTACGGGCGCGCGCTCGAATGCGATGAGCGTTCGGCTTTCGGTGGCATCGTCGCCGCGAATACACGCATCGATGCTGCGACCGTCGCCCGTATGGTCGACGGTCCGCAGGCTGATGTCGTCATCGCGCCCGGATACGATCCCGGCGCCATCGAGGCGCTCCAGAAGAAGCGCAGGAACACGCGAATCCTGCAGGCCGCTCCGCCGGCTCGTGAACCCCTCGACTTCCGGCAGATCTCGGGAGGGTTCCTCGTGCAGGACGCACATCATTTTGCGTCGACCCGTGATGCCTGGCGCGTTGTCACGAAGGCGGCGCCGACCCCCGAGCAATGGCGCGATCTCGAGTTCGCGTGGCGCGTCTGCGGACACGTAAAGTCGAACGCGATCGTGCTGGCAAAGGACGGTCAGGCCGTGGGAATCGGTGCAGGCCAACAGAACCGAGTCGAGTCGGGCGAGATCGCGGCCAAGAAGGCTGCGGGCCGGGCCGCGGGAGGGGCGTGCGCCAGCGACGCCTTCTACCCGTTCGAGGACGGTATCGAGGCGGCCGCGGCTGCGGGAGTCGCAGCCGTGATCCAACCGGGAGGCGCGATGCGCGACGAGAAGGTGATCGAGCGCGCCGACGAGCTGGGCTTGGCGATGGTCTTCACCGGCGAACGCCACTTCCTCCACTGATGAGCGCCACACTGCTCGACGGCAGCGCGCTCCTCGAGGCGGTCAAGGACGATCTGCGCGTCCGCATCAAGCGCCTGGCCGAACAGGGCGTCACGCCCGGGCTGGGCACGATCCTCGTGGGCGACGACCCGCCCAGCCATGCGTACGTCCGCTTGAAGCGTGAGGACTCCGCCGAGATCGGCGTCCGGTCGATTCATACCGAAGTGCCCGCGACCGTCACGCAGGGCGAGCTGCATGCGGTGATCGACGGGTATAACCGCGATACCGATGTCGACGCGTACTTGATCCAGGTACCGCTTCCCGACCATCTCGACGAGGAAGCGGCGTTGCTGGCCGTCGATCCCGCGAAGGATGCCGACGGTTTGCACCCCGTGAATCTCGGCAAGCTCGTGATCGGCGTTGCCGGGGCGCCGCGACCGTGCACGCCGCTGGGCATCCAAGCGTTGCTCGTTACACACAAGGTGCCCATCGAGGGTCAGCACGTCGTGATCATCGGCCGCGGCATCACGATCGGCCGTCCGCTCGCGAACCTGCTGTCGTTGAAGGAGCCGAACGCCAACGCCACGGTCACGGTGTGCCACACGGGAACGAAGTTCCTCCCCGAGTACACCAAGGAAGCCGACATCATCGTCGCAGCGGCCGGTCGCCCGTCGATCGTCACACCGGACATGGTTCGTCCCGGTGCCGCGGTGGTGAGCGCGGGCGTGACGTTCGAGGGACGCCGCGTCGTGCCCGATGCCGACGAAGCGTGCGGAGAGGTCGCCGGGTGGATTACGCCCCGGCTGGGCGGCGTCGGGCCGACCACCCGGGCCATGCTCTTGCGCCAGACGGTAGAGGCGGCCGAGCGCCGTGCGGCCCGCGTCGCTCGGGGAGCGACGGCCTCGTGACGGCTGCGCCCCAGACGACTCCGCACTGTGCCGTCTGCGGCACACCTGTGAGTCCCGACGCGCGACGCTGCCCGTCGTGCGGGCTTTCTCGCCCTGCGGCCCGCGGAAGCGGAGTGCTCGGGCGTCAAGGCTTGTGGCTGCTCGCGGCCGTGTTGCTCGTGGGGTACGTCGTCGTGCTCGCGATCGTCGCGGCGGCTCGCTGAACCTGATGCCGATGCTGCTCGCCGAGTTGAACGTTCGCCACACGCGCCGGCACATGCCGACGCGCCGCGTGGCTCTCGACGGTGCGTATCTGCCGATGTCGGGTCCGGCGCACGGCGCGGCGCTGCTCGCGGCCGTCGTCGCCACGAACCTTCCCGCGATCGACGACGAGCAGCGCGAGCTTCTGGTGCGGTTGATCGCCGACGCGAGGCGGGGGTTGACGATTCCTCGACTTGCGCTGCGGCACCGTCTCCAGCACGACGTGCACGGCCTCGACCGATCGCGGCATCGTGTGCTCGGCGAAGACGGCAAGATCGTCCTCGAGCTCGATGTGCACGGTGCGTCGGCACCGCAAGTGCTGGGGGCGGTGATGGGGGCCGCCGTGCTCGCGCCTTCGGGGCGAGATGTGGCGTTGGATGCGATACGCCGGGCGGTGGAGGGGAGGTGGTCCGGGCTTGGCCCCGATGTGCTCGTGCGCGTCGTGTCCGAGGGAGAGTGGAACCGAGTTCGCCCTCCGCTCGCCGAGGCGGGGGCGTGGTCTCCGGGTGGACCGCCCGAGGAGGCCGTGTGGCACGGGGTCGGACCGGACCAGCGATGGGCCATGGAGGTGCTCGGGTTGCGCGCCGGGATGTCGGTGCACCGTGACGACGTGAACCGCCGCTTCCGACGTTTACTGCGCGACGCCCACCCGGACAGCGGCGGCGCGTCGATTGGTGCCGCGGCGCGGATCGAGGAGCTCACCGAGGCCCGCGCAGTGCTGCTCGCCGTCGCTTCGGACGAGGTGGCGGTCGAGGGCTAGGTTCGGACACCGTGAAGAGTCCAGTTCGAGTCGCAGTGACCGGCGCCGCGGGTCAAATCGGATACAGCCTCGTGTTCCGGATCGCGCGGGGCGACTTGCTCGGCGACGACCAGCCAGTCTTGCTCTCGCTGCTCGAGATCCCGCCGGCGATGGGCGCGCTCGAGGGTGTCGTGATGGAGCTCATGGATTGCGCGTTCCCGTTGCTCGCGGGGGTCGAGACGGCGGACGACCCCGTGCGCGCGTTCGACGGGGTGAACTACGCCCTGCTCGTGGGATCGCGGCCGCGTACCAAGGGTATGGAGCGAAAGGACCTCCTCGAGGCGAACGGTGCGATCTTCACCGTGCAGGGCAAGGCTTTGGCCGCGGGCGCTGCTGACGACGTGCGCGTGCTGGTCGTCGGGAATCCCGCGAACACGAACTGCCTGATCGCGATGAGTAACGCGGGCCCGATTCCGCGTGAGCGCTTCACCGCGATGACCCGGCTCGACCACAACCGGGCACGTGCTCAGCTCGCGAGGCAGTGCGGCGTGCCCGTGACCGCCGTGACGAACATGACGATCTGGGGGAACCACTCGGCGACGCAGTATCCCGACGTGTACCACGCGCGGGTTTCGGGGAAGCCCGCGGCGGAGCTGGTCTCGCACGAATGGATCGAAGGAACCTTCATCCCGACGGTCCAGCAGCGGGGCGCGGCCGTGATCGAGGCTCGGGGGGCTTCGTCGGCGGCGTCCGCGGCGAACGCGGCCCTCGATCACGTGCGCGACTGGGCGTTGGGTACCGCGAAGGGTTCCTGGGTCAGCATGGCTGTGTGCTCCGACGGGTCGTACGGTGTGCCCGACGGGCTGATCTCGGGCTTTCCGTGCACCGCCGACAACGGCGCGTGGTCGATCGTTCCGGATCTGGCGATCGACGAATTCTCGCGCTCCCGGATCAACACGTCGGTCGCGGAGCTGGGCGAAGAGCGCGACGCGGTGGCCGACCTCGGCCTGATCTGAGCGGGCGCCTGCCAGGGATCGTTGCTGCGGCGGCAACCCATTCGCGTTTGCGTATCGGCGATTCGTTCGAAGAATCGTCGGCAGACTGGTGAACGTGTGCGGCCCGCGCCCGTAACCCTCGCGAAGATTCTTCCGAAGAATCGTTGACACGGGTTGGATGGCACACTGGGTCGAGCGGGGTCGGCGGAATCGGTCGGGTACGGCGGCGCGCCCGTCGGTACGGTCGTCGGGTACGGTCGGGTCGTGCGGGAGGCCACATCCACCACCCCCACCCCCACCCCTAGCGACGAGTCGACCCGCGCCTGGCGCCAGCC
>DATMUX010000176.1:0-3123 GCA_035563695.1 Acidimicrobiia bacterium | reverse complement strand
CGCGGTTCACGCCACGTTCGGTAAAGGAACTGTCAAGGCGAGGAAGGCCCGAGCGTTTGCTTACATGTGCGGATGTCGTTCGGGCAGCCCCGTGACGTCGAGCCGATCGACGACGAGCGCGAGCTCCTACTGAGGTATCTGCAGCTCCAGCGCGAGCTCGTCGTGTCTGCGACCAATGGGACGACCGAGGAACAGGCACGGTGGCGCCCGCCGCGTGACCGGCTGATTCCACTGATCGGGATCGTGAACCACCTCGTCCACGTGGAAGCGCGCTGGATCGACGGCGCGTACGCGCGCCGGCCCGTGACCTGGCGGTCCGAGGACGAGTTCGTCGTCGGTGCGGACCGGACCCTCTCGGAGGTCGTCGACGCGTACGCATCCCGCGCCGACGCGACCGAGCGCGCCGTTCGCGCGGCACCGGGACTCGACGCACCGTGCGTTGGTCCGCCCGACCTGCACCTGTCGGGGCTCGACCTGCGCTGGGTCTTGCTGCACCTGATCGAGGAGACCGCACACCACGCCGGTCACGCGGACTCGACCCGCGAGATGCTCGACGGTCACCGGTCCGAGTGGTGAGCGCGACCCGTTGGTTGCCCATCTCTGTAGGTGTTGAGAGCGGCGGCTGTCAGTACCGAACAGAACGCGTGAGCTCACCCGGCGACTGATGTAGCGTTGCGCTCTACTGCGGGGAGGGGTCGGATGCGTCACCGTGTGCGCTCGTGGCATGTTCTGCTGAGCATCTTGTCGGTGAGCGCCCTTCTTTCACTTGCGGCAACGCCGTCTGCGGCAGACCCGGCATCGTCGAACACTCAAGTCTCTGTGAGCGCGAACAGGACATCGTTCGGCGCGGCGATCACAGTCCAGGTGCTCGTCAGCGGCGCCGGGATCCCCACGGGGTCGATCACCGTCCTCGACCAGGGCAAGTCGATCGCATCGAGCACCTTGGACGCGAATGGTGCGTCGAGTATCTCGATCAGCAATCTGACGATCGGCGTGCACTCTCTCACCGCGTTCTACGCGGGCGACGGGAGCAACGGTTCGAGCTCGTCGGCTCCGGCAACTGTTACGGTGGTTCAGAAGACCCACATCGACCTGTTGATCTATTCGCAGCCGAAGGTCGTCGCATCGACGTGGACGCCGACAACGCCTCTCGTACTCGTTGCAAATGTGATCAAGGCCTCGCCCGTCGGCACGAGGATCGCACCGTCCGGCACTGTCACGTTCACCGTCGACGGGCAACAGACGACGTTGCCCGTCACGGGTCTGCACCATGCGAACTTGATCTTTCCGGGCGGCCTCCCGCTCGGAGTGCACGTCGCGACTGCCCACTACAACGGTGACTCGACCTTCGGACAGAGCACGTCGCCCTCACGCACGATCAAGGTACGCCGCAATCTCGTGACGACGATCAGCGTTCAGCCCGACCCGATAGCAGCGGGCGCCACGGTCACCTACACGGTGACGGTGACGAATGCCGGACTCGCGTCCGCGCTGAACGTAGCCGTCGTCGATGCGCTGCCGCCCGAGGCTTCGTTCGTCAGTGCGACCGCCGCGGGCGGATGCAGCGGAACCGTGTCGGTCACCTGCCTCATCGGGACCGTGCGCGTCGGAGCCTCGGCGACTGTTGCGATCACGGTGCTCGCGCCGTCCGTACCTCCTCCGAGCGGGACGCTGCTCGACGCTGCCACCGCCACCCCGGGGATGAACCCGACCGCGATGGTGTCCACCGCCGTCACGACTCCTTGACTCGCCATCGTTCACTGCGCCCGCGCCGAGCCTTCCTCGCTTGCCGGTCGAGGGTGACCGGCCGTGCTCGCGTACCAGAGAACGACGACGACGGTGACCGCGATCGCGGTACCGAGCGCCCAGCCCGCGATGACGTCGGACAGCCAGTGCACGCCGAGCACGAGGCGGCTGACGCCCACGAGCGCGGCCATGAACAGCCCGAGCGCGATCCACGCGAGCTGCGAACCCGGCCGGCGCGCGACCGTGAGCGCCAGGACGAACGCCGCCGCGAGGAAGTATCCCGCCGCATCGGTCGCGTGACCGGACGGAAACGCGGCGAGCCCCACGGAGGTGGCGTGCACCGTCACCGGCGGACGCGGCCGGTCGAAGATGCCCTTCACCGTCGTCGACACCAGGCCGGCCAGCAGCAATGACGCGACCGGTGCGGCCGCGATCGCGAGGCGCCGCGCGCGCGACAACAACCAGAGGCCGAGCACGACACCCATGATCAAGAGGGAGACGAAGCTGCCGATGGTGCTCACGACCTTGGCCACGTGGATCATCCAGTCGGTGCGGTGATCGACGAACCACGTGAGTACCGCCTCGTCGTGCGAGATCAATCCGCCGCCGTCGAGGAGGTCTTCGGCGATCAGTGTGAACAGGGCCACGCAGGCCGCTACGAGGCCGCCGGCGACCATTAATGTCTGCCGCGACGGCGCGACCTCGACGCTCAACACCACCGGCAACGATCAGGCGCATGACGCGGATGCAAGGACCCGACGCTACTCGCCGCCGAGCGCACTACTGGCCGATGCCGGCGCCCGTCGCGGTCGCGTTCGTGCTGCTCGTGCTCGCGGTCGTGATCATCCAGATCAGCCTGGCCTCGTACGCGTACCGGCGCCTCGGATTGGCGGCGCCGTGGGCCTATGGGCTCCTCATCGCGTCGATCCTCGGCAGCCGTTTCAACATTCCGATCGTGCACCTACGCGGCGGCACCACGTACGAAGCCGTGGTCGTGCGCGTCTACGGGATGTGGTACGTCATCCCGCGCGCCGTGCGGCACGGGGTGCGGGTCCTCGCCGTGAACGTCGGGGGCGCGATCATCCCTGTGGTGCTCGCGACCTTCCTGATCATCCACGCCGGCCTCGGCTGGGCCGCGCTCGTCGCGGTCGCGGCGGTCACCGGCATCGTGCACGCCGTCGCGCGAGTGGTCCCGGGCGTCGGCATCGTGGTGCCCACCTTGGTTCCGCCCGTGAGCGCGGTCGCGATCGCCTGGGCCACCGGCGTGGGCGCGATCTCCGCGCTCGCCTACGTCGCGGGGACGCTCGGCACATTGATCGGCGGTGATCTCCTCAACCTGCGCCGCCTCCGCGATCTCGACGCGCCGGTACTGTCGAT
>DATMUX010000175.1:0-4803 GCA_035563695.1 Acidimicrobiia bacterium | reverse complement strand
TGTTTGTCGGGAATGGAAAACGGCGGGACGGGCCCGGTTGTTCCCGCCTCCGGCCCGGCTCACACCGCCGCCGCGATCGCCGGGAGCACGTCGCCGAGCTGCTCGCGCACGACGGCGTCGGCGAGCGGGTCGAACGGCGTGGGTTCGGCGTTCACGACGACGAGCCGCGCCCCGTTGCGGAGCGCGATCTCGGGCAGCCCCACCGCCGGGTAGACCGTCAGCGACGTGCCGATCGCGAGGAACACCTCGGCGCGCGCCGCGCCGAGCTGCGCCCGCCGGAGGTCGTCGGGGACGAGGTTCTCGCCGAAGCTGATGGTCGCCGACTTCAGGATCCCGCCGCAGGTCGTGCACCGCGGGTCGTCGTCGCCGGTCCGCACGCGCTCGAGCGTCTCGTGCATCGGGCCGCGCCACTCGCAGCGCATGCACTTCGCCTCGCGCACGTTCCCGTGGATCTCCACGATGATCTCCGGCGACTGCCCGGCCGCGTGGTGCAGCCCGTCGACGTTCTGGGTGACGAGCGTGTGCAGCCGGCCTTTGCGTTCGAGCTCGACGAGCGCCCGGTGCGCCGCGTTCGGCGCCGCGTTCCACATCTCGCTCGTGAGGCGGTTCTGCCACGCCCGCTTCCGCACGTCGGGATCGCCCATGTAGTAGTCGAGCGTCGCGGTTTTCTCGGCCGCGGGGTTCTTGGTCCACAACCCTCGCGGGCCGCGGAAGTCGGGGATGCCCGATTCCGTCGAGATGCCGGCGCCGGTGAGTGCGGTGACGTGGCGGGCCGCGCGCAGCCACCGTGCGATGCGATCGACGTCGACCTCGGTGTCCACGGGCGCGAGGCTACGTGTGCGGTAGGGCGGGACGCCCGCTCGATCGGCGCCCCGCCCACCGCAGTGTCGCTACCGACGGGGGACTCGGGCCGGCAGCGACTCCTCGTGCAGCGCGTCGGCCTGTTCCTTGGCCCAACGCACTGCTTCGTGCGCGAGCGCCGGGTGGAAGCCACCCGCGTGCAACGCGCGCTCGACCGCGTCGATCGGCTCGTCCTGCGCGAGCAGCGTGAGCGCGAAGCGCCGCGCCCGCCGGCGGGCGAGATCGACGGGATTCGATTGTTCGGCGACCCATTCCGCGTGCTGCGCCTGCAGCGCGGCCGGCAGTCGCCGCACGTGGCGGCGGTGGACGGGCGGTAGCGCGCGCCGCACCGCGACCGTGGTCGCGCCGTCGTCGCACGCGAGCTCGAACTGCTGGAGCCGGGCGAGGCTGCGCAACAGCGGCGAGCTCGGACCGTCGCGCGGTCCGAGACCGAGGGCCTGGGCGGTGTCGGCGACGGGGAGGTCGACGCCCTCCGGCGCGCGTTCGAACCGGTCGGCGAGGTGCCGCAGCAACAGCAACGCGGTCGGTCCGAGCGTCGGCAGCCAGAACGTCTCCGCGTACCAGCTTCGGGGGTCGTGGCCGATCACGTCGAGTACCGGATCGGGCCAGGGCAGCACTCGAATCGCTCGCACGGCGTCCGGCATGTCTCGCACCCCCACGCTGCTTTCCTCACACCCCGTTGATCAGATCGGCTTCTGATCACGTCAGATTGTGTGAGACTGTATAACATCGAGCGGCAAACGAGGGCAAGCGCCAATTCGTGGGGCCCCGCGCGCGGGTCCGGGCGCGCCGGGATTGTGACGAACGTCGCTCCCGACCCCTATGGGCTCAACCGTGACGGGCGGTGGTCGATAGTTGTGCAGACAGCGCTCCTGCGGTCACAGAGTCCGGCGAGTCCCTCCTGCCTCGCCGGACGACAACCCCCCACTGATCACGCCGGGTCCGCACAGGCCCGGCGTGTTCGGTTGTGCTCCCTCTCCATCCTCCCCGTCCCGACTTGCGTGACTGATCCACCGTGGAGGTGGATGAGCCACGCAAGTTCGGTGTGAGTCGGGGCGGAGGCGCGTGCTTCACTAGTGCACATGTCCGACGCGGAGTCGAGCATCGAACGCTGGCGGCAGTTCGCCTCACAGGAGCTGAAGGGTGCCGATCCCGACACGCTGACCTGGACCACGCCCGAGGGCATCGCGGTGCAACCGCTCTACACCGCGGCCGACCTCGAAGCGCTGGAGGCGGGCGCCGGGCTCCCCGGCATCGAGCCGTTCGGGCGCGGGCCCCGGGCGACGATGTACGCGAACCGGCCATGGACGATCCGCCAGTACGCGGGCTTCTCGACCGCGGAGGAGTCGAACGCGTTCTACCGCCAGAACCTCGCGGCCGGGCAGATGGGCCTGTCGGTCGCGTTCGACCTTGCGACGCACCGGGGCTACGACAGCGACCACCCGCGCGTCGTCGGCGACGTCGGCAAGGCCGGTGTCGCGATCGACTCCGTCGAGGACATGAAGATCCTCTTCGACGGCATCCCGCTCGACAAGATGTCGGTGTCGCTGACGATGAACGGCGCGGTGCTGCCGACGCTCGCGGGCTACATCGTGGCGGGCGAGGAGCAGGGCGTCCCGCAGGCCGGGCTCACGGGGACCATCCAGAACGACATCCTCAAGGAGTTCATGGTCCGCAACACCTACATCTACCCGCCCGAGCCGAGCATGCGCATCGTGGGCGACATCATCGAGCACGCCGCCCGGCACATGCCGAAGTTCAACTCCATCTCGATCTCCGGCTATCACATGCAAGAGGCCGGCGCGACCGCCGTGCAGGAGCTCGGCTTCACGCTCGCCGACGGGCTCGAGTACGCGCGCTGTGTCGCGGCGCGCGGCCTGTCCGTCGACGACTTTGCCGGCCGCCTCTCGTTCTTCTTCGCGATCGGCATGAACTTCTTCATGGAGGTCGCGAAGCTGCGCGCGGCCCGCTTGTTGTGGGCGCGCATCATGACCGACCTGGGCGCGCAAGAGCCCGGCTCGAAGATGCTCCGCACGCACTGCCAGACGTCGGGGGTGTCGCTCACCGAGCAGGACCCGTACAACAACATCGTGCGCACCGCGTACGAGGCGCTCGCCGCGGTGCTCGGCGGTACGCAGAGCCTGCACACGAACAGCTTCGACGAGGCGATCGCGCTTCCCTCCGACTTCGCGGCGCGCATCGCGCGCAACACGCAGTTGATCCTCGCCGAGGAGACGGGCATCACCCACGTGATCGATCCGCTGGGTGGTTCCTACTACGTCGAGGCGCTCACCCAGTCGCTCGCCGGCGAGGCATGGAAACTCATCCAGGAGGTCGAGCAGCTCGGCGGCATGACCAAGGCCGTCGAATCGGGCATGCCGAAGCTCCGCATCGAGGAGGCGGCCGCCCGGCGCCAAGCGCGCGTCGATCGCGGCGAGGAGACCATCGTCGGCGTGAACAAGTACCGGCTCGAGAACGAGCCGCCGGTCGACGTGCGCGAGATCGACAACACCGAGGTCCGGCGCCGCCAGCTCGAACGCCTCGCACGCGTGAAGGCCGAGCGCGATCCGCAACGCGTCGCCGCCGCGCTCGACGCGCTGACACGCGGCGCCGAAGGCGACGGCAACCTGCTCGAGCTGTCGATCGAGGCGACGAGGGCGCGCGCGACCGTCGGCGAGATCTCGGACGCCCTGGAGAAGGTGTTCGGGCGCTACCGGGCACACATCCGCACGATCTCCGGCGTCTACGGCGGCGCGTACTCGGGCGACGAGGAATTCGAGCGCGTCCACAAGGAGGTCGAGGCGTTCGCGCTCGACGAGGGCCGCCGCCCGCGCATCCTCGTGGCCAAGCTGGGCCAGGACGGCCACGACCGCGGCGCGAAGGTGATCGCCACCGCCTTCGCCGACCTCGGCTTCGACGTCGACATCGGGCCGCTGTTCCAGACGCCCGAGGAAGCGGCGCGCGAAGCGATCGAGAACGACGTGCACGTCGTCGGCGTGTCGAGCCAGGCCGCGGGTCACAAGACGCTCGTCCCGCAGCTCGTCGA
The DNA here is from genome assembly GCA_035563695.1 of Acidimicrobiia bacterium. Taxonomy (GTDB): domain Bacteria; phylum Actinomycetota; class Acidimicrobiia; order IMCC26256; family PALSA-610; genus DATMUX01. The sequence goes on along the minus strand of DATMUX010000175.1, from coordinate 896 downwards.
GGCGCTCCGCGCGCAAGGCGCGCGCGACGTCGTGGTCGTCGTGGGCGGCGTGATCCCCGCGTCCGATTACGAGTTCCTGCACGCGGCGGGTGTCGCGGCGGTGTTCGGTCCGGGCAGCAACATCCCGCGCGCCGCGTCGGAGATCCTGACGTTGGTGCGCGAACGGCGGCCGGCGGCGTAGCCGCGATCCGAGCGGCGGCTCAGCCTTCGCGCGACTCCGCTTCGGCGAGCGAACCCTGTAGGATCGATGGCTCGTTCGTCATGATGCTGTAGATCAACGCGCCGATGATCGCGCCGAGGATCGGTGCGACCCAGAACAGCCATAGCTGCTTGAGCGCCCAATCCCCGACGAAGAGCGCCGGTCCGGTCGACCGGGCCGGGTTCACCGACGTGTTCGTGACCGGGATCGAGATGAGGTGGATGAGCGTGAGGGAGAGCCCGATCGCGAGGCCTGCGAACCCCAGCGGCGCGCGCTTGCTCGTCGCGCCGAGGATCACGATCAGGAACACCGCCGTCAGCACGACCTCGATCACGAACGCCGAGCCGAGGTTGTAGTGACCCGGCGAGTGCGCGTCGTAGCCGTTCGCCGCGAACCCGCTCGCCTTCAGGCGGAAGGTCGGTGCACCGTTGGCGATGTACGCGAGCACCGTCGACGCCGCGATCGCGCCGACGAGCTGCGCTCCGATGTACGGCAGCACGGCGCGCGGCTCGACGCGCCGGCCGATCAGCGCGCCGATCGTGACGGCCGGATTGAAGTGTCCGCCGGAGATGTGGCCGAACGCGTACACGCCGATGAGCACCGTGAGCCCGAACGCGATCGACACGCCCACGAAGCCGATGCCGGCGATCGGGTTGGGTGCGAAGTTCGCGGCCAGCACGGCCGAGCCGCACCCGCC
>DATMUX010000174.1:0-4501 GCA_035563695.1 Acidimicrobiia bacterium | reverse complement strand
AAGGTGCCCCGAACGCTGTTCGCGATCGATGCGGTTCCGCTGACATCGCGGGAGAAGGTCGACCGGCGGCGGGCCGCCGAGCTTGCCCGCGCCGCGCTCGAGCCGGGCTGAGAGGAGTTGACGTGACCGGCCAGCCGATGAAGGGCGTGAAGGTCGTCGAGGTGGCGCAGTTCACCTTTACGCCGTCAGCGGGCGCGGTGCTCGCAGAGTGGGGTGCCGACGTCATCAAGGTCGAACACGCCGTCAAAGGCGACGCACAGCGAGCGCTGGTGATCGGCCCGGGCGGCGCGGCCGCCGGTTCGTTCCAGCCGTTGATGGAGCACCCCAACCGCGGCAAGCGCAGCATCGGGTTGGCGCTCGAAGTGCCGAGCGGTCACGACGTGTTGATGGAGCTCGCTCGCGACGCCGACGTCTTCCTGACGAACTTTCTCCCGGCCGCGCGCCGCCGTCTGCGGATCGAGCTCGAAGACTTGCGTCTCGTCAATCCCGGCATCATCTATGTGCGCGGGAGCGGTCATGGCCAACGCGGACCGGAGGCCGAGCGTCCCGGCTACGACGGTTCGACGTTCTGGTCGCGCATGTGCGCATGGGGTGCCACGCCGCCCGACAGCCCGCGGCTCATCGGCCAGCCGGCGGGTGCGTTCGGCGACTCGATGGGCGGGGCGATGATGGCCGGTGGCATCGCCGCCGCGCTCTTCGCGCGGGACCGAACGGGTGAATCCTCGGTCATCGACGTGTCGCTCATGGGTGTCGGCGCGTGGGCGATGGCGTTGTGGCTCGACACCGCGATGCTCACGGGTGAGGCACCACCGCCACAGCCGCTGACGGCGCCGCCCCACATCGCGGTGAACCCGATGGTCGGCAGCTTTCGCACCGCCGACGGCCGCTTCATCACGTTGATGATGCTCCAGCCGAGCCGCTACTTCGCCGATGTGTGCAAGCACCTCCGCCTCGAGCATCTCATCGGCGACGCGCGCTTCCAAACCGACGAAGGGATCGTCGCCAACGCCCGGGAGATCGGGCAGGAAATCGCGAGGGCGATCGCGGAACAGCCCTTCGCTCACTGGCTCGAGTGCCTGCAGACGTTGGAGGGTCCGTGGGCGCCGGCGCAGAACCCGACGGAGCTCGCCGCCGATCCGCAGCTGGAGGCGAACGGGTGCATCCTCCCGGTCGTCGACGCCGACGGCATCTCCCGGAGGCTCGTGGCCAATCCCGTGCAATTCGACGAGACCCCACCGACGTTGACGCGCGGGCCACTCTTAGGCGAGCACACCGACGACATCCTGCGCGAGCTCGGCAAGAGCGAGGACGAGATCCGGCAGCTCAAGCTCGCCGGCGCGTGCGCGTGACACGGCGAGTGCCGGCGAGAACGGTCAGCTCCGAGATCCGTCGGACTCGCGCGCGGAAAGATCGCTCGTGGCCGTTCGCCGGAGATTCGGCCGCGCGGGCGCCGTCACCTCGCGCAAGAGCGCGAAGTGCGCGGCGATGACCTGTTTCGGGTCGACCTTCGCCGGGCCGGTGAGCCACTTGGTCAGCGCGCGCCGGTAGGTCACCAGGCTTACGGCTGCGAGGAGCAGGCACTCGTCGTCCGGCTGTGTCATACCGCGGCGCGTGGCGATGGCCTCGGCCATCTTGGCGATGTCCTCCTGTTGGTGGTCCTGTACGCCTCCGCGCAGGGTCGGCGAGGAGGCAACCGCCCGCTCGTAGAGAAGGAGGGAGCGACGGCGCAGCACGAGCCCGTGCGCGAGGCCGACGAGGGTCGCGCTCATGGCGTCGAGATCGCTCAGCGACCGGGGCTGGTTCAGGAACTCGGCGGTGAACTCCTGGAACCAGCCGTATTCGCCGACGAACAGCACCGATTCCTTGGTCACGAAGTACCGGAAGAAGGTGCGGGGCGACACGCCGGCTCGTTCGGCGATCTCCTCCGTCGTCGTCGCGTCGTAGCCCTGCTTCGCGAAGAGCTCGAGCGCCGCCTGCTGCAAGGTGCGCTGCGTTCGCGTCTTGTGCGCTTGCCGGCGGGAGGGCACCGGTGCGGCGGTCGTGCGCGTCTTGGCCAAACCAGGTCCTCACGACGAGAGCAAGTGTCGCCGGAACGATAGCTGCCGCTCGCGATCGGTCCGTTGCTTGACGAGGCGTCCCGATGGTTCCTATTGTGACAGTCGAGTGTCACTTGCCGCGGTGGTCCACGCACGGTGCGCCGCGTCCAACTGAGGAAGATCCCCAGTTGGTGGCCGACGCGGCACACCGAGAATCGGAAGGAAACCTTCATGGCACGAACGGTGACCGCCAACGGCGCCGAGGGCGCGATGGACCTGTACGACGCGGAGCCTGCGGGCTCGGCGCGCGGTGCGGTGATCGTCATCCAAGAGGCGTTCGGTGTGACGGATCACATCGAGGACGTGAGCCGCCGGTTCGCCGCCGCCGGTTACCGCGCCGTGGCGCCGCACCTGTTCCATCGCACCGGCGATCCCGTCATCGCATACGACGACATGCAATCGGTGATGCCGCAGCTCGGCGGGCTGACCGCGGAGGGCTTGGACGCCGACATCGTGGCTGCGCTCGAATATCTCCGAAGCGCGGGTTTCGCCGACCGACACATCGGCATCGTCGGCTTCTGCATGGGCGGAAGCGTCGTGGTGTTCGCCGCAGCCCGGCACGCGCTCGGCGCCGCGGTCACGTTCTATGGAGGCGGTGTCGGCGCCGGTCGGTTCGGCATGCCGCCGCTCGTCGAGCTGGCGCCGAACCTGAAGACCCCGTGGCTCGGGCTCTTCGGCGACCAGGACCAGTCGATCCCGACGGACCAGGTCGAGTCTCTACGCGAGGCCGCGAAGAACGCGCCGGTGCCGACGGAGGTCGTGCGCTATCCCGAGGCCGAGCACGGTTTCCACTGCGACGCGCGAGGCTCGTACCACGAGGCGTCCGCCGAGGATGCGTGGGCGCGCACGCTCGCGTGGTTCGAAAGCCACTTGGCGAAGAGCTGACGACTTGGACACTCCCGAAGACACGATCACCGGCGGAAGGATGGTGACCCGCGAACTCGCGGCGTGGGTTGCCGGTCTCGAGTACGACGACCTCCCGGGTGCCGTGGTCGAAGAAGCAGGCCGAGCCTTCGCCGACTTCCTCGGTGAATGCCTGTTCGTGGGTGCGACCAAAGCGTGGGGCCAGAGCATCGCCGACTTCTGCGCGCGCGACGGCGGTGGACAGCCGGAATCGACGATCATCGCGACCGGGCGCCGCACGTTGGCGGCCCGCGCCGCGCTCGCCAACGGGACGATGGCGCTCGGGTTCGAGTACGCCGACTTCGGGGCCGGCAGCCGTCCCTATCCGTTCGCCGTCACTGCGCCGCTCGCCATCGCCGAGTCGCGGCACCGCCCGGGCAAGGAGCTCGCGCTGGCCATCGTGATCGGATACGAGGTGATGGGGCGCGTGTTCCGCGCGACGTTCGAGCCCGCCCGGCCCATACCGTTCTACGTGCCGTCGGTGTACGGCACCTTCGCCGCCGCTGCGGGGTGTGCACGGCTGCTCGGGCTCTCGCCGCAGTACACCAACTACGCACTCGGTCTTGCCGCCGCCTTCACGGGTGGAACGTTTCAGGGACACGAGGAGGGTGCCTGGCAGCGTTCGCTCAATGGCGGCATGGCGAGCGAACGAGGCGTGACTGCGGCCCTGCTCGCCCAAACCGGCTTCCGGGCGACCGAACTCGGTCTCGAAGGCGTGCAGGGCTTCGCGAAGATGTACTGCCGCGGTCGCCTCGACCCGGCCGCCTTGCTCGATGACCTCGGCGATGCATTCATCATCAGCGACCGCTGGATCAAGCGCTACCCGATGAACACGACGCTGCACGCTCCGGTAGAGGCGCTCCTTTCCATCATGCGGCAACACGATCTCGGTTACTCCGACATCGAGCAGATCGACGCCGCGTGGCAGCGCGTGGAGCCCTTCCTCGCGAAGCAGAAGGTGTCGACGGTGGTCAGCGCGCAGGCCAGCCTGCCGTTCGCGCTCGCGGTGGCCTCGGTGCGCGGTCGCGTCGGCGTCGACGAGTTCACCGACGAGACGGTTGCCGATCCGGTCGTCCAGGGCATGATTCCCCGGATCGTCGTACACCAGGACGACGAGCTCTACGCGAAGGTCACGAACAGCATGCCGGGACGCGTGACCGTGCGCACCACCGATGGTCGCGAGATCACCGGCGAAGTCCTGTATCCCAAAGGCAATCCGCGAAACCCGCTGAGCGAGGAAGAATTCAAAGCGAAGTTCATGGACATGGCCGAACGGGTTCTCGGCCACGAGCAAGCGGAAGAGCTCTACCAACGGGCCCGCGACTTGCAAGGTGTCGGGAACGTGTCGGAGCTGGCCCCGCTCCTGAGCCCGAAGTGAGTAAACGGGAGGCGCCAGCGCAGCGACCGGAGGGGAGCGGAGCGCCTAAGCCGACCCAGAGAACACGGGAGGCGCCAGCGCAGCGACCGGAGGGGAGCGGAGCGCCTAAGCCGACCCAGAGAAC
>DATMUX010000173.1:0-3276 GCA_035563695.1 Acidimicrobiia bacterium | reverse complement strand
CCCGCGTTGTTCACGAGCACGTCGACGCGGCCGTAGTGCGCGAGCGTTGCGGCCACGAGTGCCTCGGGCGCGCCGTCCTCGGCCAGGTCGCACGGGATGGCGTGCGCGTCGCGCAGCTCGCGTGCGAGGCGGTCGAGCCGGTCGGCGCGCCGGGCGGTCAGGACGACGCGGGCACCCGCCGCGTCGAGCACGCGTGCGAACCGCGCGCCGAGACCCGCGCTCGCCCCCGTGACGATGGCGACCCGCTCGTCGAGCCGGAACCGGGCGAGGGGGTCGAGCGCCATCGGGCGGGAATCTACCGAGCCGGCCTGCCCCGGCCCCGGTTGTTCCGGGGCCGATTCGGAGTGTTTGTCCGGTTCTCCCTTGCGGCGAGGGGTCGGAGAAATGCCCGCGCGCGTACCGGTGCGCGCGCGGGTACGCGCACCGGTACGCGTACTGGTGCGCGCGCGGCGGTTTCGCGCACCCGTCGCGTCTCGGCGCCGGATCGCGCTCCGCCGCTAGCGTCGGTGCAATGGCGAGTGACGAGCTACGACCGTTTCGCGTGGAGGTGCCCGACGCGGTCCTCGACGACTTGCGCGAGCGCCTGGCCCGCACGCGCTGGCCGGATCAGATCCCGGGCAGCGGCTGGGACTACGGCACCGCCCTCGACTACCTCCGGGATCTCTGCGATCACTGGCAGACGAAGTTCGACTGGCGCGCCCAGGAGGACCGCTTCAATCGCTGGCCGCACTTCCTCACCGAGATCGACGGCCAGAACATCCACTGCATCCACGCCCGGTGCGACGACCCCGACGCGCTGCCGATCATCCTCACGCACGGCTGGCCGGGCTCGGTGTCGGAGTTCCTCGACGTCATCGAGCCGCTACGCGGCCGCTTCCATCTCGTCGTGCCCTCGCTGCCCGGCTACGGCTGGTCGGGTCCCACGACCGAACCGGGCTGGGACGTGGCGCGGGTGGCCGAGGCATGGAAGGTGCTCATGGCGCGCCTCGGGTACGCGCGCTACGGCGCGCAGGGCGGCGACTGGGGCGCGATGGTGACGATGCGCCTGGCGGCCATCGACGGTGAGCACGTGGCCGGCTTGCACTCGAACATGCTCCTCGCGTTCCCGCCCGCGGGCACCGAGATCCCGCTCAGCGACGAGGAAGCCGCCGACGTCGCCGCCGCCGGAGAATTCATGAAGCGGGGCGCCGCCTACCAGGAGATCCAGGGCAAGAACCCGCAGACCTTGGGCTACGGGCTCACCGACTCACCCGCGGGACTGGCGGGGTGGATCGTCGAGAAGTTCCGGGAGTGGACCGACAACGACGGAAGCCCCGAAGACGCCGTGACGCGCGACCAGATCCTCACGAACCTCACGGTCTACTGGGTCACGAAGACGATCAACTCGTCGATCCGGCTGTATTGCGAGTCGCAGCGGGGCCGCAACTTCGGTCCGAGCGATTTGTACGTCTCGGTGCCGACCGCGGTCGCGGTGTTCCCGAAGGAGATCTTCCGCATCCCGCGTGCGTATGCCGAGTCCCGCTTCAACGTGGTGCGTTACACGCGCTTCGACCGCGGCGGGCACTTCGCCGCGCTCGAGGAGCCCGACTTGTTCGTGCAAGATGTACAAGAGTTCTTCTCGGAAGTCGAGGTGACCTGATGCACGATCTCGTGATCAAGGGCGGTACCGTTGTCGACGGAACCGGCGACGCGCCGCGCACCGCCGACGTCGCGATCACCAAAGGTGTGATCACCGAGGTGGGCGCGGTCGACGGCAAGGCGCGTCGTACCGTCGACGCGCACGGTGCGATCGTCACGCCCGGTTTCGTCGACGTGCACACGCACTTCGACGGGCAGGTCACCTGGGATCCGCTGCTCACTCCGAGCTGCTGGCACGGCGTGACCACCGTCGTGATGGGGAACTGCGGTGTGGGGTTCGCGCCCGCGATGCCCGACCGCCACCAGTGGCTCATCGGCCTCATGGAAGGCGTCGAGGACATTCCCGGCACTGCGCTGTCCGAAGGGATCGTGTGGCAGTGGGAGCACTTCCCCGAGTATCTCGATGCGGTCGACGCCGCGGAGAAGATGCTCGACGTCGGAACGCAGGTTCCGCACGGCGCCGTGCGCGCGTACGTGATGGGAGAGCGCGGCGCCAAGAACGAACCCGCGACGGCCGACGACATCGACGCGATGGCGCGCATCGTCGGGCAGGGCATCGAGGCCGGCGCGCTCGGCTTCTCGACGAGCCGCACGATCGCGCACATGGCGATCGACGGTGAGCCCGTCCCGGGAACCTTCGCCGCCGAGGACGAGCTGTTCGGCATCGGGCGCGCGCTCGGCGAGCTCGGCACCGGGGTGTTCGAGCTCGCGCCCGCGGGCGCGCTGGGCGAGGATCTCGCCGCGCCCGAGCGCGAGATGGCGTGGATGCGCAAGCTCTCGGCCGCGATCCGCCGGCCCGTGTCGTTCGTGCTGACGCAGAACGACCATGATCCCGAGTCGTGGCGGCGCATGCTGGAGCTGTGCGCGCAGGCGCGTGTCGACGGCGCGCAGGTGCGCCCGCAGGTGGCGGGCCGTCCCGTCAGCCTGCTGCTCGGCCTCCAGACGTTCCACCCGTTCGCGTACTGCCCGTCGTGGGCGCCGATCGGCGGGGCGTCGCTCGCGGAGAAGGTGGCGGCGATGCGCGATCCCGCATTCCGCGAGAAGCTGCTCGCCGAGGTCGACGAGGCGATCGCGCCGATGCGGCAGTTCCTCGATCCCGAGCGCGCGTTCCCGATGGGCACCACGCCCGACTACGAGCCCGCGCGCGACCACAGCGTCGCCGCGCGGGCCCGCGCGCAGGGCCGCGCGCCGATGGACCTGTACTACGACCTGCTGCTCGACGACGACGGGCTCGCGCTCGTGTTACGGCCGCTGCTCAACTACACGAACTTCTCGCTCGATCCGGTGCGCGAGATGCTGTTGCACCCGACGAGCGCGTGGGGTCTCGGCGACGGCGGCGCGCACTGCGGCACGACATGCGACGCGAGCACGCCGACGTTCATGCTCGCGCACTGGGCGCGCGACCGGGATCACGACCGCCTCCCGCTGGAGTGGGTCGTGAAGAAGATGACGGCCGACACGGCGTCGATGTACGGCCTGGGCGACCGCGGGGTGCTCGCCCCCGGCAAGCTCGGCGACGTCAACGTGATCGACTTCGACCACGTGCAGCTCGAACGGCCGGTGATGGTGCACGACCTCCCGGGCGACGCTCGCCGTTTCGTGCAACGCGCGCGCGGCTACGTCGCGACGGTGAAGTCG
>DATMUX010000172.1:0-9498 GCA_035563695.1 Acidimicrobiia bacterium | reverse complement strand
TGACCCTTCGTTCCGGACGCAGCGGAGCCATGGACATCGTGCGGACGCAGCGGAGCCATGGACGGCGAAGCGAGGGAGCCATGAACATCGTGCGGACGCAGCGGAGCCATGGACGGCGAAGCGAGGGAGCCATGAACACCGTACGGACGAGGGAGCCATGAGCCGGGTTCTGCCGCAACCGGGCGAGCTGCCCGAGGTCGAGGTCGACCCGTCGGCGCTGCGGCATCTCGCCGACGCGCAGATGAACGTCGAGCTCGACACGGGCGACATGGTGCTCAACATCGGGCCGCAGCATCCCGCGACCCACGGCACGCTGCGGCTCGTCGTGCGCCTCGACGGTGAGCGCGTCGTCGCGGCCGATCCCGTCATCGGCTACATGCACCGCGGCTACGAGAAGCTCACCGAGTTCCGTACGTACCCGCAGATCACTACCCTCATCAACCGCATCGACTGGCTGTCGTCGTTCGCGAACGAGGTGCCGTTCATCAGCGCCGCCGAGCATCTGATGGGCATCGAGGCGCCGCCGCGCGCGCAGTACATCCGCACCGCGCTCACGGAGCTATCGCGCATCGCGACCTTCCTGTTGTTCCTCGGCGAGATGGGCCTGCAGGTCGGCGCAATCACGCCGGCGTTCTACGGGTTCCGCGACCGCGAGTACGTGCTGAACCTCATCGAAGCCGTCACGGGCGGTCGCTTCCACCCGAACTTCAATCGCATCGGCGGCTTGAAGGACGATCTGCCGTGGGGCTGGATCTCCGACTGCCGGGGCACGATGGACAAGGTGCTCGAGTCCTGCGACGAGTTCGAAGACCTCGTGGCCGGCAACCCCATCTTCCAGCAGCGCACCCGCTCGATCGGCATCATCCCGCCGGAGCTGGGCGCGGCGTACGGCGTGTCGGGCTCGAACCTGCGCTCCTCGGGCGTCGACTGGGATCTGCGGCGCGACGCGCCGCCGTACCTCGTCTACAACGAGCTCGACTGGAAGGTGTGGACGCACCCGGACGGCGACTCGTTCGCGCGCTACTGGGTGCGGCTCCAGGAGACGCGCGAGTCGGCGCGCATGGTGCTGCAGATGCTCGACCAGATGCCCGCGGGCCCGGTGATGGCGAAGGTGCCGCGTATCATCAAGGTGCCGGAGGGCGAGGTGTTCGTGAACACCGAGAACCCGTTGGGCGAGATGGGCTACTACGTCGTCTCGAAGGGCGCGACCGGACCGTTCCGCGTGAAGATCCGCTCGGCGTCGTTCAGTAACGTGTCGATCCTGCCGTGGGTGCTGCGGGGCGTGTACATCCCCGACGTGATCACGATCCTCGCCAGCCTCTACTTCATCCTCGGGGACATCGACCGGTGAGCCACCTGCTCGCGCTCGACGTCGGTTGGGGTACCACGCTCGCGATCAAGACGCTGATCGTGCTCGCGATCGTGCCGCTGACCGCGCTGATCCTCGGCTACGTCTTCCTGCTGAAGATGATGAGCCACATGCAGAGCCGTCTCGGTCCGATGGACCCCGGCGGGTTCCACGGGTGGTACCAGCTCCTCGGCGACGGCATCAAGTTCATGCAGAAGGAAGACATCATGCCGGCCGAGGCCGACGTGCGCGTCTTCGCGCTCGCGCCCGCGATCGTCGTGCTGTCGACGTTCCTGGTGTTCGCCGTGATCCCCGCCGGGCCGCGTCTCGTCGTGCAGCCGCTCGACGTCGGTGTCTTCTACGCGCTGGCCGTGTCGTCGCTGTCGGTCATCGGCGTGTTGATGGCCGGGTGGGCGAGCGCGAACAAGTACGCACTGATCGGCGCGCTGCGCGCGGCCGCCCAGCTCATCGCGTACGAGCTGCCCCTCGTGCTCGCGGTGGTCGGCGTCGTGATCCAGGCGGGCACGATGAACCTGCAGGGCATCGTGAACTTCCAGCAGCACGGCGAGCTGTTCGGCTGGGGCGGGATCGGCTTCCCGCTGATCCTCACGCAGTTCATCGGCTTTGCCTTGTTCATGGTTGCGGCCCAGGCCGAGCTGACGCAGCCGCCGTTCGACATGCCCGTCGCGGAGTCGGAGCTCGTCGCGGGCTACATGGTCGAATACACGGGCTTCCGCTTCCTGTTCTTCTTCATCGGCGAGTTCGGCACCGCGTTCGCGTTCGCCGCGCTCGCGGCCACGCTGTTCCTGGGCGGCTGGGCGACTCCGTGGGTCCACGGCACCGCCGCCGACTGGCTCGGTCCCCTCGTGCTCTTCACGAAGGTGATGTTCGTCGCGTTCTTGATGTTCTGGGCGCGCTTCACGTACCCGCGCTTCCGCGAGGACCAGCTGCAGGCGCTCGCCTGGAAGTGGCTGATCCCGATCGCCCTGGTGAACATCTTGTTGACGGGCGCCTTGAAGGTGGCGTTCTGATGATGGGCGGCGCACACGAGGAGGTGAGCCGGTGAAGCGCGAGATCAAGGGCATGCTCACCGGTCTCGGGGTCACGTTCCGCACGATGACGAAGCCCGCGGTCACGGTGCAGTACCCGCACGAGCGCGAAGACCCGCCGACCCGCGCCCGCGGTGTCATCGCGCTGAAGGAGGAGAACTGCACCGTCTGCATGCTCTGCGCGCGCTCATGTCCCGACTGGTGCATCTACATCGAGGGTCACAAGGAGCAGCGTCCGCCGCGGCGTGAGGGTGGCAAGCCGCGCAGCGTCAGCGTGCTCGACCGTTTCGACATCGACTATGCGCTGTGCATGTACTGCGGCATCTGCGTCGAGGTGTGCCCCTTCGACGCCCTGTTCTGGAGCCCCGAGTACGAGTACTCGGAGCACCGCATCGCCGACCTCCTGCACGACAAGGACAAGCTCGGCGAGTGGATGGAGACGGTGCCCGAGCCCGAGCCGCTCGAGATGGGCGCCCAGTCGAAGGGCAAGAAGTGATCCGCGGCCCCCTGTCCCCACTGCCAACCTGCGTCAATGTTCCATGCCACGCATGGCGCTCTGACGCAGGTTCGATGGGGGGTGGGTGATGGTCGCCGAGAACGTAGTGTTCGGGATCATCGCGGCGGCGATGGTGATCGGCGCGTTGGGCGTCGTGCGCACCAAGAACATCGTGCACGCCGCGCTGTACCTCGTCGTGGTGCTGGCCGGGGGTGCCGCGCAGTTCATCCTGCTCGGCCAGGAGTTCGTGGCCTGGGTGCAGGTCCTCGTCTACATCGGCGCGGTCATCGTGCTGTTCCTCTTCGGGATCATGCTCACCCGGGCGCCGATGCACCCGAAGGAGTCGCTCGACAACGACCTGCGCTGGCCCGGCGCCGCGGTGGCGCTGTTCCTCGCCGGCATCCTCGGCGGGTTGCTCGTCAAGACGTTCCACGCTGACAAGGTCGACATCATCGCGCCGACCCGTACCGACGCGGTCACCAACGCGATCTTCACGAAGTACATCATCCCGTTCGAGGTCGTCGGCGTCCTCCTGCTGGGCGCGCTTATCGGCGCGGTCGTGCTCGCGAGGAAAGACTGATGCTGCTGAACCAGTTCCTGCTGCTCGGTGCGTTCCTGTTCTCCACCGGCGTCTACGGCGTGCTCGTGCGCAAGCACACCGTGCTGGTGCTGATGAGCATCGAGCTCATGCTCGCGGCCGTGAACATCAACCTCGTTGCATTCGGCGCCGCGAACCACACCGTGGCCGGGCAGGTCTTTGCGCTGTTCGTCCTGACGATCGCGGCGGCCGAGGTCGGGATCGGGCTGGCGATCGTGCTGCTCATCTACCGAAACCTCCGCACGGCCGATCTCGACGATCTCGAGCTGCTGAAGGACTAAGGACACCCCGACGATGTGGTTCCTCGACAACGCATGGCTGGTGCCGCTCATCCCGGCGCTGTCGTTCGCTGTCATCTTGTTGTTCGGCAAGCGCCTCCCGCGCAAAGGGTCGGAGGTGGGCATCGCCGCGGTCGGCGCGTCGTTCGTGCTGTCGGTCGGCGCCGCGATCCAGTGGATCAACCACCTGCGCAACGCGGACGGGACTTCCGCGCTGGGTGCCCTTGGCCGCGCCGTCGGGCGTTTGAGTGCCGAAGGTCCGGCGGTCGAGCCCATTACGCGCGCGACGACGTGGTTCGAGAGCGGCACGTTCAAGCTCAGCGCGGGCATCCAGATCGACGGGCTCGCCGTGATGATGATGTTCGTCGTCACGCTGATCTCGCTGCTCGTGCACATCTACTCGTCGGAGTACATGCGCGGCGACGTCCGCTACACGCACTACTACGCCGCGCTGAGCCTGTTCACCGCGTCGATGCTGCTGCTCGTCGTGGCCGACAACACCCTGCTGATGCTCATCGGGTGGGAGCTCGTCGGCCTCTGCTCGTTCATGCTGATCGGCCACTGGTGGGAGGAGAAGCCCAACAGCGACGCGGCGCTGAAAGCGTTCCTCACGACCCGTACGGGCGACATCGGGCTGCTGACCGGTGTCGTCATGACGTTCTTCATCGTGCAGCGCTACACCGGTCACGGCTCGTTCAACATCGTGGCGCTGAACGACGCCGCGTCGTCGGGCAAGGTCAGCCACACGCTGATCATGTGGTGCGCGCTCGCGCTGCTGCTCGGCATCATGGGCAAGTCGGGCCAGTTCCCGCTGCACACGTGGTTGCCCGACGCCATGGCCGGTCCCACGCCCGTCTCGGCGCTGATCCACGCGGCGACGATGGTGGTCGCGGGCGTCTACCTCGGCGCCCGCCTCTACCCGGTCTTCTGGAACGGCTTGTCGATCGGTACGCCGGGACACGGCGCGTGGAACGCGATGGCGATCATCGGCGGCATCACCGTGCTCGTCGGGGCGACGCTCGCGTTCGTGCAGGACGACATCAAGAAGGTTCTCGCGTACTCGACGATCAGTCAGCTCGGCTACATGACGATGGCCCTCGGGGTCGGCGCGTGGACCGCAGCCGTGTTCCACCTGTTCACCCACGCGTTCTTCAAGGCCGACCTCTTCCTCGGCGCGGGTTCGGTCAGCCATTCGGGCTCGCACCACTCCTTCGACATGAAGAAGGACATGGGCGGGTTGCGCAAGGTCATGCCGCAGACGTTCTGGACGTTCGTGATCGGGTCCCTCGCCCTCGCCGGGATCTTCCCGCTCGCGGGCTTCTGGTCGAAGGACGAGATCCTGGTGAACGCCGGCCGCCACGGTTACACGGCCTTCGTCGTCGTGGGCCTGCTCGGCGCGCTGCTGACCGCGGCGTACATGACCCGGTGCATCTACCTCACCTTCTTCGGCGAGTACCGCGGCGGGCACGCCCACGCCGACGACGGTGCGCACGGCCATGTCGTCGACGCGCACGAGTCGGCCGACGCGCACGGTCACGGAGGACCGCACGAGAGCAACTGGGTGTTGACGATGCCGCTGTGGGTGTTGACGGCGCTCGCGGTCGTCACCGGATTGCTCAACTACCCGGCGTGGCACCGCTTCGAGACGTGGTTCCAGCCGCGCGTGCACTTCGTCGAGGCGCCGGCCGTGCCGTTCAACCCGATCCTCGCGATCGTGTCTGTGGCGATCGCGCTGACCGGCATCGGCGTCGCGTGGGCGTTCTACTCGGGCCGCCTGCGGGCGCTGCACGACCTGTCGGTGCGCAACGCGGTCGCGCGCGTCGGGAAGATGATCCTCGTCAACAAGTACTACCTCGACTGGCTCTACACCGACGTCATCGTCGGCGGCATCAAGGGCCCGATCGCCGCCGGTGCGTACTGGGTCAACCAGCACATCATCGACAACGTCTTGAACTTCACCGGTCGTGGCGCGCGGGCCGTCGGGCGCTTCACCTACGACTACATCGACCAAAAGGGTGTCGACGGCGTGATCAACGGGATCGCGACCGTCACCGGCGAGGCCGGCGGCGAGACGCAGAAGATCCAGACCGGTCGGCTGCAGTTCTATGCGTTGTTGCTCGTCTTGGCGGTCGGCTTGTTCGCGGCCGCCCTGTGGATCTTCACCTAGGCAAGGGGAACTCGTTCGATGTCGCAGGCCTATTCGTGGATGCTGACCCTGGTGGTGTTCCTGCCCGCCGTGGGTGCAGCGATCATCCTGCTGCTGCCCCGGGCCGAAGAGCAGGCGATCAAGTGGGTCGCGCTCCTCACCACGCTCGCGACGTTCGGTGTGCTCGTCGGGATCTTGTTCGAGTTCGACTACGACCAGTCCGGCCGGCTGCAGATGCAAGTCGACAAGCACTGGATCGACGTCATCAACAGTCACTACCACCTCGGTCTCGACGGGATCTCCCTGCCGCTGCTCGCGTTGTCGGCGTTCGTCACCGTCCTGTGCGTCATCTATTCGTGGAACCACTTCCCGGAACCGCACAACCCCAAGGCGTTCCTCGCGCTGATCCTCGTGCTCGAGGTGGGGATGAACGGCACGTTCGTCGCCCAGGATCTCATCTTGTTCTTCGTGTTCTTCGAGGTCGTGCTGCTGCCGATGTTCTTCATGATCGGCGTCTGGGGTGGCCCCAACCGTGAGTACGCGTCGATCAAGTTCTTCTTGTTCACGCTGTTCGGCTCGGCGCTGATGTTGTTGAGCTTCCTGGCCATCTACTTCGAGTCGAACCCGCACACCTTCGACATCGCCGCCCTGTCGGACTCACACCTCAAGCTGCTCACCGGCCTGTCGACCGGAACCGCGAGCCTCATCTTCGCGGGCCTGTTCCTGGGCTTCGCGATCAAGGTGCCGATGTTCCCGTTCCATACGTGGCTGCCCGACGCGCACACCGAGGCGCCGACCGTGGGTTCGGTGCTGCTGGCCGCGATCCTCCTGAAGCTCGGAACGTACGGCTTCGTGCGCATCGCGCTGCCGATCCTGCCCGGCGCGGCCAAGGACTGGGCGCCGTGGATCGGCCTGCTCGCGATCATCGGCATCATCTACGGTGCGCTCGGCTGCCTCGCGCAACGCGACATGAAACGTCTGATCGCGTTCTCGTCCGTCGCGCACATGGGCTTCGTCATGCTCGGCATCGCCACGCTCACGACGATCGGCATCAACGCGGCGATCTTCGGGATGGTCGCGCACGGACTCATCACCGGCATGCTGTTCTTCATCGCCGGATCCGTCCAGCACAACTACGGCACGCGTGAGCTCTCGCGCCTCGGCGGCCTGTTGAAGCAGGCGCCCAAGATGGGCTGGATCCTCGGCTTCTGCGCCATGGCCAGCCTCGGCCTGCCCGGTCTCGCCGGGTTCTGGGGCGAGTTCCCCGCGATCCAGTCGACGTTCGAACCCGGCGGCAATCTCTCGCAGCCTCTGTTCCGCACGTACATGGTCATCGCCGCGCTCGGCACGGTGCTCGCCGCGGGCTACCTGCTGTGGATGCTGCAGAAGGTGGCGTTCGGTGTGCCCAAGGCCGAGTTCGCCGAGGCACACGTGCACGACGTGAACGCGTTCGAGTGGACGGCCTGGGTGCCGATGCTGTTGCTCATCCTGGCGCTCGGGCTGTTCCCGAACATCGTGTTCCACGTCACCGACCAGCCGGTCAGCTGCAAGACGGCGGTTCCGTTCAGCTCGACTCCGGTGCAGAACTGCGCGACCGCGCAACTGACCGCCGCGCGGTCGGGAGGCTGATTCGTGCTCGCCGCCACCGCGCACCTGCCGACGCCGGTCTTCGACTGGCACGCGCTCGCGCCCCAGCTCGTGATCGTCGCGACCATGATCGTCGTGCTGATCGCCGACCTGCTGCTCCCCGATCGTGAGTCGTGGCGCACATCGACGATCGCGGCCGTCGGCCTGCTCGTCGCGCTCGTGCCGGTCGCCACGCTCGCACACGACGGCACCGACCGATCGATGTTCGGCGGCGCGTACGTCGTCGACGGCTACGCCCTGGCGCTCATGGGCTTCTTCATCGTCGCCGCATACCTCACGATTATGCTGTCGGTCGACTACATCAACGAGGGCGACTACTACAAGGGCGAGTTCTACTTCCTCATTCTCGTGTCGACGTTCGGCATGTGCGTGATGGCGTCGTCGCGCGACCTCATCTCGCTGTTCGTCGCGCTGGAGACGATCTCGATCCCGACGTTCGTGCTCGCCACGTGGCGCAAGCACGACCGCAAGTCGAACGAAGCCGGGGTGAAGTACTACCTGATCGGCGTGCTCTCGTCGGCGATCATGCTGTACGGCATGTCGCTGATCTTCGGGGTGACGGGGAGCACGCTGCTCAGCGACATACGCACGTATCTCGACCACAACGGCGCCAACGCCCTGGTGACGGTCGCGATCTTCCTGTCGATCGTCGGGTTCGCGTTCAAAGTCAGCGCGGTGCCGTTCCACTTCTGGGCGCCCGACACCTATGAAGGGTCGCCCACGCCGGTCACCGCGTTCTTGTCGGTCGCGTCGAAGGCGGGCGGCTTCGTCGCCCTCATCAACATCATCTACTTCGGCTTCTACCTTCCGTCGGGAAAGGTCGCCTCCTCGTGGTGGCCGGCGCTGTGGGTTCTGGCCGCGCTGTCGATGACGCTCGGCAACCTCAGCGCGCTGCGTCAGACGAACATCGTGCGCATGCTGGCCTACTCCGCCATCGCGCAAGGCGGGTTCATGCTGGTGCCGTTCGTCGCCGCGGGAATCGCGGGCGCGAACGGCGATCTCACCGTCGCGGCGCAGTCGATGTCGTCGGTCGTCGTCTACCTGTTCATCTACGGGGCGATGAGCCTCGGCGCGTTCGCAGTCGTGATCGCGGTCGCCCGCCGGACGCGCAGCGCCGAGATCTCGTCGTACTCGGGGTTGTTCCAGACCACACCGGGCCTCGCTCTCGTCATGACGCTCTTCATGGCGTCGCTGGCCGGGATCCCGCCGCTGGCCGGATGGTTCGCCAAGTTCGTGATGTTCCGGTCGATCATCGAGGCCGGTACCGGTTGGGGCGTCGCGCTCGGAATCATCGCCGCGGTGAACTCCGTGATCGCGTTCTTCTACTACTTCCGCGTCGTCGTGCAGATGTGGTTCCGCCCCGTCGCCACCGAGGACCGTTCGCCGATCGTCATCCCGCAGCCGCTCGTCGTCGCGATCGGCATCACCACGCTGGTGGTCGTCGTCATCGGCGTGTACCCGCAGCTCTTCGCGAGGGTCGGGGAGTTCGCGTTCTGAACGGTCGGGCCGCCGAGCACATCGCGCAGCTGATCCGGCGCGAAGGTCCGATCACCTTCGATCGCTTCATGGAGGCCGCTCTCTATGGTGAGGGCGGCTTCTTCGCGTCGGGGCGCGGCGCGGGCCGCGCCGGCCGCGATTTCGTCACGAGCCCGGAGACGGGATCCTTGTTCGGCGCGTGCACGGCGCGGGCGATCGATCGCTTGTGGCGCGAGCTCGGCGAGCCCGACCCATTGCTCGTCGTCGACGCGGGCGCGGGGAACGGCCGGCTCGCGCGCGACGTGCTCCGGGCCGAGCCGGCGTGTCTCGCGGCGCTGCGGTACGTGCTCGTCGAGCGTTCGGCGGCTCTGCGGGCCGAGCAGCGCGAGTGGCTCGCGCTCGAGCCGGCCGACGAGGCGCTGGGTCCGTTCGTCGCGCGGGTGAGCGAGGAACATCCGCG
>DATMUX010000171.1:0-6431 GCA_035563695.1 Acidimicrobiia bacterium | reverse complement strand
GCTTGGGGACAGGGATACCCAGCCGGAAGCCGCGCACGCGGAACGTCTCGTACTGCTCGTCGACCTTCTCGCCGGTCAGCGCGGCGCGCAGGAACGTGATCGTGTCGCGCACGCGCTGGTACGGCTTGTCGAAGCTGATTCCGTTCCACCGCTCGACGATGACGTCGGACGACGTGCCGATCCCGAGCGCAAAGCGACCCGGCGCCGCCTGGCACATCGACGCGACGGTCGACGCGAGCGTGTGCGCGCCGCGCGTGTACGCGGGCACGATCGCCGTCCCGAACCGGAGCTCGGGCGCCCATTGCGCGGCCACGGCCAGAGGGATGAACGCGTCGTAGCCCCCGGACTCGGCCGACCACAGGTCGGTGTACCCGAGGTCGACGAGCTCGCGCACGATCTCGCGCTGGTCGAGGAGTGGGACGCCGTCGAACGGGAAGGTGATGCCGTAGCGCTGGGGGACACTCATAGGCTCATCATTGCCGCGATGCGGTCCGCGAGCACGACGGCGCCGAAGCCCTCGCTCACGTGCGCACGTCGCCTTCGAGCTCGGTGAGCGGCCGTGACACGTCATCGCGCTGCGACCGCACGATCGCCGACTGGCTCGCGGTGCCGAGCAGCGTGCCGTCCTCGGCCCAGAGGTGCACGAGCCCGTGCGCGAACCCGTCGCCCACGGCGTGCACGCGCACGTCGGCCAGCACCCACTCCGTCGGGACACGGTGCGCGACGCGCAGGGTGTTGTCGAGGCTGTTGCCGCCCGCGCGCTTCCCCAATGCCTGCCCGACGCCGAACGGTACGAAGTCGCCGACGACGGCGAGCGCCGCGGCCGACATCTCGAGTACCTCGGGCAGGCGGATCCACAACGACGAGTTGCCCGAGCCGGCCGGTCCCGGGAACTCCCAGTAGGGCCGCGCCTCTGCGAGCCGCGCGTCGAGCCGGTCACTGAGCCTGCCCTCGTGATGATTCATCAACGGGCGCGGCGGGCACGCGCCCGGCGGCGGCACCTCGGGCATGATCGACCACTGCCCTTCGAGATCGAGCGGGCGGTGGCCGAGTGCGCCGAGCACGGTGAGGATCTCGGTGTCGCCGACGTGCGCGATGACGCGCGCCTGGCTGATGTGATTGCCGCGTACGACCTCAGTGACGTCGAGATCGAGCCGCGCGGGCGGGCGTGCGAACGACAGGAACTGCGCGGTGGCCCAGATGCACGGTCGCTGCGTGACTTGCTCCATGACCTCGATGCACGCGCCGAGGCCGCACCCGCCGAACAACGCGCCCGTCCCCGAGGTCAGGCCCGGCACGATCTCCATCTGCCAGCGCGCGCCGTCGCCCGGCACGGGCCTCAGGCCGAAGAAACTCCGGGCGTCCACCGCCCGCACGCTACCCGCCGGCGTTTTGGCGACACCCGGTGCACGCGGCGCGCACCGATCGTCGCCAAAACGAGTAGGGGTCAGCGGCGGGGGGCGCGCCGCTCGACGAGCCCCGCGTGCATCGTCAGCTTCATGCCGGTAAGCGTGCGCTCCGCGTGCCGCATGCGCCACGCCAGCATCCGCTGCGCGTACGCGAGCACCCGCGTCGCGTACGCGGGCTCCGTGGCGACGTTGCGCAGCTGCGCGGGGTCGGTGTAGAGGTCGAAGAAGATCGGGGGCAGCGCGGGATGCCCGGCGAACTGCACGTACTTGCCGTGGTCGTCGCGCAGCACGGCCAGCGAGCACTCCTCCATCGTCACGCCGAACACCTCTTCGAGCAGCGCGCTGTCGGGGTCGCGGAAGTCGAATTCGAAGTGGGCCTCGGTGCGCCAGTCGTCCGGTGCCTCGCCGCGCAGCCACGGTGTCAACGCGCGGCCGTCGCACTGCAAGGGCACGCCGGCGCCGAGGAGCTCGCAGATCGTCGGCAACACGTCGACGTGTTCGGTGAACGAGTCGACGCGCCGCCCGGCGACGACGTCCGGCCCGCGCACGATCAGCGGCACGTGGTACGACGCGTCGAACCATCCGAGCTTGTGCAGGATCCAGTGGTCGCCGAGCGTCTCGCCGTGATCGCTCGTGAAGACGACGAGCGTGCGATCGGTCGCGCCCGTCTCGTCGAGCCACGCCAAGATGCGCCCGAACTGCTCGTCGACCTCGGCGAGCATGCCGTAGTAGACGGCCTGCAGCTCGCGCTGCTCCTGCGCGTCGTCGGGTGATCGCAACAGCGGATGATCGATCATGATCCCGAGCAACGGATGTTGCGCGCCTTCCGCGGCGCGGGTGGGTGCGCGCACCGGCACCGGCACCAACGACGGCGGGAACATCGTGTCGTACGGCGCGGGCGCGAGGAACGGCGGGTGCGGCCGCAGGTACGACACGTGCGCGAACCACGGGCGCGAGCCTTGCGCGCCGGCCCATTCGAGGAAGCGGTCGGTGAGGAACGCGGTCTGGGAGTGCGCGGCGTCGTACTGCGTGCGCCACCGGGTCTCCGGCGCGGGCCCGTCGGTGAAGGTGCGCCAGTCGTCGGGCACGTCGAGCCCCTCGGCGCACAACCAATCGAGCCAGGCCCGCGGCTCGCCTTCGGGGAGGTGGCATACGGGATCGAAGCCCGGGAGCACGCCTTCGTAGCGCTGCAGGCGCGGATCGTCGGGCGGGCACGTGCGCGGGTCGATGCTCGTGTCGGTGTACCCGAACAGCGCGGGCTCGTAGCCGAGGCGCCGGGCGACGAGCGCGACGTTGTCGTGGCGCGCGTCGAGCGGTGTTCCGTTCAGCACCGACCGGTGGTTCATGAGGTACATGCCGGTGTACAGCGACGCGCGGCTCGGCCCGCACGGTGCGGCCTGGGCGAAGTGGCGCCGGAACGACACACCCGCCTGCGCGAGCGCATCGAGGTGCGGCGTGCGGACCACGGGGTGCGCGGCCGATCCCAGGCAGTCCCCCCGCCACTGGTCGGCGGTGACGAGCACGACGTTGATCTGCGGTTCCATGAGCGGCGACCCGCGCGGCACCGGAGTGCAGCCGGCGAGTACCCACGAACTATTGCAGAGGCGGTATCCCGCGCTGGCCACCTCAAAACCCGGCGCGGGGCAAAACGTGACCCCGGGAATCGGGAATGGCCCCCGGCCGTTATACCGGCACTATGCCCGAGACCCAGACACAACTTCTGCCGTTGTTGCCCCTGACCCAAGGGGTCGTGTTCCCGCAGATGGTCGTCACCATCGCGCTCGAGACCGACGAGTCCAAGCGGGCGGGCACGGCCGCGGGGGAGGCGGGCAACCGGCTCGTCCTCGTTCCCCGCATCGACGGCCGGTTCGCGACGGTCGGCACCGTGGCGGCCATCGAGAGCGCCGGCGACCTCCCGAACGGCACCCGCGCCCTCGTGATCCGGGGCGTGTCCCGCGCCCGGATCGGTTCCGGCGAGACGGGCGCGCACGGCGCGCTCCACGTGCGGGTCGAGCCCGTCGAGGAGCCCGCGCCGACGGCCCGGGCCCGTGAGCTGGCGCGCGAGTACCGCGCCGTCGTCGAGGCCATCCTCGAGCACCGCGGCGCGCGGCGCATCGCCGACGTGCTGGCCGGCGTCGACGACCCCGGCCAGCTGGCCGACACCGCCGCGTACTCGCCCGAGCTGACGATCGAACAGCGCGTCGAGCTGCTGGAGACGGTCGCGGTCGAGGCGCGCCTCGAGCTCGCGCTCACGTGGATGCGCGCCACGCTCGCCGATCTCGAGCTGAAGGAGCAGATCCGCACCAACGTCGCCGAGGATCTCGACAAGCAACAGCGCGAGATGCTGCTGCGCCGCCAACTCGACGAGATCCGCAAGGAGCTCGGCGAGTCCGACGACGACGTGGTCGGGGAGTACCGCGCGCGCCTCGCCGAGCGCGACCTGCCCGACGCGGTGCACGCCGCGATCGTGAAGGAGCTCGACCGGCTCGAGCGGATGGGCCCGCAGAACCCCGAGCACGGCTGGGTCCGGAACTGGCTCGACGCGGTGCTCGACCTGCCGTGGGGCCGCTACGCCGACGAGCACGGCGACCTCGACGCGGCGCGGGAGATCCTCGACGCCGACCACGAAGGCCTCGCCGACGTCAAGGAGCGCATCCTCGAGTTCCTCGCGGTGCGCGTGCTGCGGCGCGAACGCGGCCTGGGCGCGGCGAGCGGGCGCGGCAGCGGCGCGATCCTCGCGCTCGTTGGTCCGCCGGGTGTGGGCAAGACCTCGCTCGGCGAGTCGGTCGCGCGTGCACTCGGCCGCCCATTCGTCCGGGTCGCGGTCGGTGGCGTGCGCGACGAGGCCGAGATCCGCGGCCACCGGCGCACGTACGTCGGGGCGCGCCCCGGCCGGATCGTGCGCGCGCTCACCGAGGCCGAAGCGATGAACCCGGTCGTGCTGATCGACGAGGTCGACAAGCTGCAGGCCGGCGGATGGTCGGGCGACCCCGCCGGCGCGCTGCTGGAAGTGCTCGACCCGGCCCAGAACCACACATTCCGCGACCACTACCTCGAGCTCGACCTCGACCTGTCCGACGTGTTGTTCCTCGCGACCGCGAACGTGCTCGAGACGATTCCCGGGCCGCTGCTCGACCGCATGGAGCTCGTGCAGCTCGACGGCTACACCGAGGACGAGAAGGTCGCGATCGCCGAGCACCACTTGTTCCCGCGCCAGCGCGACAAGGCCGGCCTGCGCGACGACGAGCTCACGATTACCGGCGCCGCGTTCCACACCCTCGTGGCGGGGTGGACGCGCGAAGCCGGGGTACGCAACCTCGAACGGCAGATCGGCAAGATCGCGCGCAAGGCGACGCGCAAGATCGCCGCGTCCGAGACGGTGCGCGTCGTGGTGGACGACGCCAATCTCGCCGAATTCGTCGGCCGCCGGCGCTTCCGCGCCGACGACGCAACCCGCGCCCCCGTCCCGGGCCTGGCGACCGGTCTCGCGGTCACCGGTGCGGGCGGCGACGTGCTCACGATCGAGGTCACCGCGATGGACGGTGAGCCCGGGATGCAGGTCACGGGCCAGCTCGGCGACGTGATGTCGGAGTCCGCGCAGATCGCGTTGTCGTTCGTCCGCGCGAACGCCGACGAGCTCGGTGTCCCGGCGGGCGCGTTCGAGCACCGCCGGTTCCACCTGCACGTCCCGTCCGGCGCGATCCCGAAGGACGGGCCGTCGGCGGGCATCACGATGACGACCGCGCTCGCGTCGCTCGTCACCGACCGACCCGTCAAGGCGAACGTCGGCATGACCGGCGAGGTCACGCTGCAGGGCCGCGTGTTGCCGATCGGCGGCGTGAAGCAGAAGCTGCTGGCCGCGCACCGCGCGGGGCTGACCGACGTGCTGATCCCGTTCGACAACGAGCCGGACCTCGAAGACGTGCCCGAGCAGGTGCGCGCGCAGCTGCACGTGCACGCTGTGCGCGACATGCGCGACGTGCTGGCGCTCGCGTTGACCTGACCTTCTCACCTTTCCCCCGGCCCGAGCGGGGCCGCGGCCTCTAGGCTGCGGCCCCGGCGGGTCCGGCGCGGACGAGGGAGTGGGATGGCGGGGGTCAAGACGCTGTTCGTCGGGCTCGACGCGTGCGATGCCGAGCTTGCGCAGGCCTTTGCGCGCGACGGCGACATGCCGGTGCTCGCGCGGCTGCTGCAGGGCGCGGCGGTGCAACCGACCGAGGCCCCCCTGGGATTCCTGGTCGGGGGCAACTGGCCGACGATCACGACCGGCACGACGCCGTCGCGTCACCAATTCCTCTGCTCGGGTCAGGTGCGCGGCGGCACGTACGAGCCGCGCTGGATCGGTCCGATCTCCGACCCGCCGCCCGTGTGGCAGTGGGTATCGCGCGCGGGCGGCCGCGTCGCCGTGCTCGACGCGCCGCACGCCGCGGTGGCCGGCGATCTGAACGGCGTGCAGCTCGTCGAGTGGGGCTGTCACGATCGCCACGCGGGAACGCGGTCGTTCCCCGCGACGTTCCTCGACGACGTCGATCGCCGCTACGGCCCGCACCTCGTCGGGACGCGCCCGACGCCATTCGCCCACTTCGCGCCGTGTGACTACGCGCACCGCGCCGGCGAGCACCGTACCGCCGGCGAGAACGCAGCGCTGCTGCACGATCTGCTGGAGGGCCACCGGCGCAAGGCGCGACTCACGTGCGATCTGCTGCGCGAGCACGACTGGGAACTCGTGTTCACGGTGTTCGGCGAGTCGCACTGCGCCGGCCACCAGTTCTGGAAGTTGCACGACCCCTCCCATCCGTGGCACGACCCCGAACAGCTCCGCAGGCTCGGCGAGGATCCGTTGCGGACGGTGTACCGCGCCCTCGATCGGTCGCTCGGCGAGCTCGTCGACGCCGCGGGTACCGGAGCGACCGTGTACGTGCTGCTCTCGCACGGCATGCGCGCGCACTACGACGGTACATGTCTGCTCGACCCGGTACTGTGGAAGCTCGACGAGTACGCATCGGGGCTCGAACGGCGCGG
>DATMUX010000170.1:0-4197 GCA_035563695.1 Acidimicrobiia bacterium | reverse complement strand
GGGCTCGGCTTGCGCGGTGCGGTCGTCGATGCGTGGCCGAGCGGCGCGCCGAGTGGGGGCACTCCCGCGGACGAACCGTTGTGGGAGACGATCAACGATCTGCGCGTGCCCCTGAGCCTGCACATTGCGGTGGGCCCAACTGCCGGGACGACCCCGCCATCGGGGATCGTGCCGGGCCTCAAACCACCCATGGCGGACGCGCTCCTTCCGATCGTCGCCGCGGGCATCTTCGACCGCTACCCCGACGCGCGCGTCGTGTTCGCGCACGCCGACGCCGGGTGGGCGTTGCACTGGATGGAGTTCTTCGACGCCAACTACGTGCGGCACAAACACCTTGCCGAGTACGCGCTGCAGGATCCCGACGCCGTACCGTCCGAGTACATGCGCCGGCACGCGTGGTTCACGTTCCACCAGGACCGGTCGGCGGTGAAGAACCGATACCGGCTCGGAGCGGTGCACCTGATGTGGGCCAGCCACTTCCCGTTCGACGACGCGAACTGGCCCGACGATCGGCAGCAGGCGATGCGGGTGACCGACGAGTTGCCCGCCGACGACCGTCAGGCCTTGCTGGCCGGCAACGTCGCGCGGCTGTACCGGTTACCCGGCTACGAGAAGGGGTTCACGACCGACGAGGTTGCGGCGTTCGAGCAGCTCGTCCACTTCTAGGACGAGCGCCGAGGAGAGGATGATGCGGTGACGACCGGCGACGTCGACCCGGAGGCCCTCGAGATCGCCGCGGCGGCATCGGCCCACGCGTACGAGCAGGCGATCATCCACATCGGCGAGGAGATCAAGGCGCGCGATCCGAAGAACCTCGCGGCCCTGGTCGGCTCGCTCGCAGCCGAGGGCCCGTACGCCTACACGATCCTTCCCGAGGTCGGCCCCGACGGGTCGGTGAAGCTTCCCGTACTGACGACGCGCGAGGCGATCACGCAGACGTACGCGTTGGTCCGGGGGGCCAGCGATCTGCACGAGGTGATCGGACTTTCCGAGATCCGCGGCGCCTGGTACACGTTCCAGGACAACATCTCGCGGGGCGCGCGCAAGGGCAGCGATGTGCTCAACAACAACCAGACGCTCGCGATGTTCCCGTCGGGCGCGGGTTCCGGAATCACCGGTGAGCTCGTATGGCTACGCGTCCCGCGCGCGCGGCTCGGCGCGCCCGACGAGGTCGACATCATCGACGACAACCCATTGCTCGCGCGTCGACAGGTGTTCGACCAGCACGCGCGCTATCTCGAGGGACTGCGAGCCAACGATGTCGACGCGGTGCTCGAAGTCCTGCACGACGGCGTCGCATCCGCGGTGCGCGACTACGTCGCCGACACGGGCACTCTGGTCGAGCTGACCGGGAAGGTCGAACATCGCGCCTGGTACGAGCGCCTCTTCGATCGTTATGAGATCCTGTCCGTCCAGCCGCTCTGTCAGGTGACCGAAGACTGGTACGTGTTCGCAGAGCTACGGTTCACGGTGGCCGCGCGCGGCGCGGACCGCACCGTCGCCTTCCACACCGCGGAGTTCCACGTGCCCGCGAAGGACGGACGGTTCATTGCCCGCATCGGGCACGGCACCGAGCCGGCCCTGCGCCGCGGCGGTTCGCCGGGAAGTGGAACATGAGTGAGCGTCCGCGAGGCGGGTATCCCGCCGAGCAGCGAGCGGGGCCCGCCGGCCCGGCGCCGCAGGCGCCAGGAGGCAGAACATGACTGACACGTCGCGGTTTCCGCGTTCGCAGGTTGCCATCGTCGGCATCGGGTGCACCGAGTTCTCGCGCGACTCGGGCGTGGGCGTGTTCACGCTCGCGACCAAGGCCGCGAAGGCCGCGGTCGCCGACGCGGGCCTACGGCTCGGCGACGTCGACGGCCTGTGCACGTTCGGCGTCAACGATTCGATTGCGCCGAACATCCTCGCCCAGGCTCTCGGCATCAAGAGCATGAGCTTCTACGTCGACCAGTTCTATGGCGGCAGCGTCTCGCTTTCGATGATCGGCCAGGCGACGCTTGCGCTCTCCGCCGGGGTCGCCGACTGCGTGGTCTGCTACCGCGCGCTCAATGGCCGCAGTGGCGTGCGCGTGAACGGATCGGGCGGCGGCGCGGGGCGCTTGCCGTGGGACATGCAGTTCAAGGTGTCCGCCGGTTACATCGCCCCGTCGCAGGAGATCGCCATGGCGGCGCGGGCTCATATGTTGAAGTACGGCACCACCAACGAGGACTTCGGCCGGATCGCAATTCTCAGTCGCGCGCATGCGCTCGACAACGAGCGGGCGATGATGCGCACACCGATGACGATGGACGATTACCTCGCAAGCCGCTGGATCGTCGACCCGTTCCGCAAGTTCGATTGCTGCCTCGAGACCGACGGCGCGGTCGCGATCGTCCTCGTGCGCGCCGATCGCGCGCACGACCTGCCGCACCGGCCCGTCCTGGTGCAGGGCGCGGCCTGGGGCGGTGGCGTGACGGTCGTCAACAACGGCCACACCGATCTCACCGAATCTCCCGCGCGGCCGATTGCCGACCGGTTGTATGCCGCGGCGGGCCTCGGGGCCTCGGACATCGAGCTGGCCGAGCTCTACGACTGCTTCACGTACAACGTTCTTTCCCAAATCGAGGGCTACGGGTTCGCCGAGCCCGGCACCGTTCCCGCGATGCTGGCGAGCGGCGCGTTCGACCGGGCGACCGGCTCGCTGCCGCTCAACACGCATGGCGGGTTGCTCTCCGAGGGGTACATCCACGGACTCAACCACGTGTACGAGGCCGTCGAGCAGATACGCGGCGACGCCGGTATCCGCCAGGTCGCGCGCCACGACGTCGCGCTGGTCACCGGTCAGCTCGGCTACGTGAGCGGATACTCGTCGGCCGCGGTGCTGGTGGGCGCATGATGGCCGATGTGAGCGAACGCCGCACGATTCCGGTTCCGGACCGCGACTCGGCGCCGTACTGGGCCGCGCTCGCGAACGGTCAGTTCCTTCTGCAGCGCTGTCGCGACTGCGGGCACTGGACGTGGCCGGCGCGGCCGATCTGCTCGGGTTGTCATGGCGACGATCTCGCGTGGGAGGCGCCGAGCGGCGCGGGCGAGGTTTACAGCTGGGTGATCACGCATCAGCCGTACGCGCCCGATCTGGCGCGCATCGTTCCCTACACGGTCGCATTGGTCCGTCTCGACGAGCAGAACGACATCATGATTCCCGGCCGCTTCGTCTCGGACGTCGAGATCCGTCAGGGCCTGCGGGTGCAGGCGGCGCCGGAACGGGTCGCGGACGACATCGGCATTCTCAACTGGAAAGCCGCCGAACGGCCCGCCGCCCGATGAAGCCCCCGGCGTTCGAGTATCACGCGCCGGCGAGCATCGACGAGGCGGTGACGTTGTTGGCCGGGCTCGGTGACGGTGCCAAGGTGCTTGCGGGAGGACAGAGCCTGGTACCGCTCCTGTCGCTCCGGCTTGCGTACTTCGACCACCTCGTCGACGTCGGGCGCATCGCCGAGCTGCGCGGCATTCGCAACGAACCTGAATCGGTGCTGGTCGGCGCGGCGACCGTCGACGCCGAGATAGAGCGCGACGGGGAGCTCGCGACGCGACTGCCGCTTCTGGCGCGGGTCACGCCGTTCATCGGCCACTTCCAGATCCGCAATCGCGGCACTGTGGGCGGTTCGATCGCGCACGCGGATCCGGCGGCGGAATATCCGGCGGTCGCGCGGGCACTCGACGCGGAGATGGAAGTGGCTTCCCCGAACGGCCGGCGGCGCGTTACCGCTCGCGAATTCTTCCGAGGCTTCTGGACGACCGCGCTCGAGCGCGATGAGCTGCTCGTGAGTGTGCGCTTCCCGGTGTGGCACGGGCGCTGCGGGTTTGGCGTTCGCGAGTTCGCTCGCCGACACGGCGACTTCGCGATCGCGGGCGCGGTCGTCGCCGTGCAGCTGGGCACCGACGACCGGATCGAACGCTGCGCGATCGGCCTGTTCGGGCTCGGTTCGACGCCGTTGCGGGCAACGGCCGCGGAAGAGGCAGCACTGGGCGCGGCGCCGGATCTCGCGACCGCAGAGATCGGCCGGTTGGCGGTGACACCCCTCGGCGAGGTTCCCTCGGATCTGCACGGCTCGGCCCGGTATCGCCGGCGCGTCGGCGCCGCGATGGTGGAGCGCGCCCTGAACGACGCGATGGAAGAGGCGACCCGTGGCTGAGATCGCGATCGCGGTGGTCGTC
>DATMUX010000169.1:0-3688 GCA_035563695.1 Acidimicrobiia bacterium | reverse complement strand
CTGCGCGGCTCCGGGTCGCCGGTCACTCCGGCCGCCGCTCCACCCGAACCCGAGGTGCCGGTTCCGCCCGCGCCCGCCGTCGCGGCGGCCGCGGCCGCGGTGCCGCACCCCGAGGTCGACGACGTGCCGCCGCCCGACCGGCGAGCGGCGTTCCAGGAGGTCGTCGCCGCCGTCGACGTCGCTGCGACGCGTCCGTCGCCCGAACCCGTCGTCGCCGCCCCCGAGGGCAGCATCTCCGAAGAATTCCTGCCGAGCCGGCTTCCCAAGCGCGGCCGCCGGAGCCGGAGCCTCGAGACCCCGTGGGTGCGCCCCAAGGTGGACGGCGCGCCGCCCGCACCGGTGCCGGCACCCGACATGGGGACCGCGGCCGCGGCGCCGCCCCCGCCGGTCGCGGCCGAGGAGCATGCTGCGCCCGCGGCGGCCGGCCCGCTGCGCTTCGGGCCCGCCGACAACCAGCTCGGCGACTCGTCCGCCGGCCCGGGCAGCCGCAACGGCGAGGGAGGCCACGAGCCGCCGGCGCCGGGGCCATCCACCAGTGACGGCGACGAGCGTTTCGCGTTCTTCGCTGCGTTCCGAGCGGCCGCCGAGCGCGCCCGCGAAGAAGCCGGCATCGACGACCGAAGGGGTTGATCGTGAGCATGAACTACCCGCCTTCCCACACCGCGGCAACCGCGGCCGTGAGCGACGGGGTCCGCAACTTCAACTGGCTGCTGTCGAACTTCGTCGACACGACGTCGGGTGTCACGGACGCGGTCGCGGTCTCCTCGGACGGTCTCCTGATGGCGATGTCGAGCACGCTCGAGCGCGCCGGCGCGGAACAGCTCGCGGCGATCATCGCGGGTATGACGAGCCTCGCCGTGAGCACCGCTCGCTGCTTCGCGCTCGGAAACCTGGAGCAAGTCATCATCGCGATGCGCGACGGATACCTCTTCGTCTCGTCCGTGTCCGACGGCAGCTCGCTCGGCGTCGTGGCCGAGCGTCGTTGCGACATCGGTCTGGTCGGTTACCAGATGACGCTGCTCGTCGAGCGCGTCGGCGCAGCACTCAGCCCCGCTCTCGTCGCCGAGCTGAAGGAGAGCGTGCTCCAGTGAGAGGTCGCCGATGAGGGACGAGCTCCCGCCGCGTGCCGGTACGCAGGACTTCGTGCGCCCGTTCGTCATCACGGGCGGGCGGACGCGCGCGACCGACGACTCGCTCCGGGTCGAGACGATGGTGCAAGCCATCGGTCGACCCGGCGCGGACGTTGCCTTCGAACACGCGCGGATCGTCGACACGTGCTTCGAGCCGTGCTCGCTCGCGGAGATCGCGGCCGAGCTGCGGATGGCGCTCGGTGTCGTCGTCGTGCTCGTGGGCGACCTCGTCGAGGCCGGCTATCTCGAGACGACCTACAGCGACCCCGTCGAGATCGAGCTCTCGGCCCTCACAAGGATGATCGAACGTGTTCGGGCGCTCTGAAGCCGCGATGCGTCCCCACCGGCGCGTCCAGTCGGTGAAGCTTGTCGTGGCGGGTGGATTCGGTGTCGGCAAGACCACCTTCGTATCGGCCGTCTCCGAGATCCCGCCGCTCACGACCGAGGCCGCGATGACATCGGAGTCGCGCGGCGTCGACGACGCGACGATGGTCGACCAGAAGACGACGACGACCGTCGCCATGGACTTCGGGCGCATCACCGTCGACGAGAGTCTCGTGATGTACCTGTTCGGCACGCCCGGCCAGGAGAGGTTCGCCTTCATGTGGGACGACCTCTGCGACGGAGCGCTCGGGGCGGTCGTGCTCGCCGACACCCGGCGCCTGGCCGACAGCTTCGTCGCGCTCGACTACTTCGAGGCGCGGGACACGCCATTCGTCGTCGCGGTGAACCACTTCCAGGGCTCGTACCACTACCCGATCCCCGAGGTGCGCGAGGCACTCGGTGTCCTCGATCACATCCCGGTGGTCGCGTGCGACGCCCGCGAGAGGGAGACCGTCAAGGTCGCCCTGATCACCTTGCTCCAGCACGTGTACGACCTGCGCCGGGCCGCGCTCGTACGCTAGGAGTCCGCGCGATCGATCCGCGCGAGGTGCTGGAGCTCGACCATGAGCGGCAGCACGAAACCGATGTACGCGCTGGTGAGCGTGTAGTCGTTTGCCGGTCCGTGCGTCGTGCGGGCGTGCACGTCGATGATGCGGACGCGCTCGTCGTGCTCGGCGACCTCGCGCGCCCGTGCGACGATCGCGTGCAGCTCCTCGAGCGTCTCGACCTGCAGGCCGAAGTGGTCGAGCGGCGGCGCGCTGAGCGGCGGATCGGCGGGGAGCAGGTAGACGAACTGGCCGAAGGCGCCGGTGTAGAGGATGAGCGGGTTGCCGGACTCGCCGGTGTTGTCGCCTTCGGTCCAGCCGAACACGTCGCCGTAGAACGAAAGGACGTCGGCGCGGCCGCGGTCGTCGAGCGCGGAGGGGTCCATGCTGATCGCGACATGGTTCAGGGTGGGCCGGCCGCTCATCGGTCGGGTCCGACGCGTGGAACGACCATCACCTTGCCCGGGAGCTCGCCCTGCGCCAATCGATGCATCGTCGTCGCGACCTCGTCGAGGGTCACGTCGACCGGTTCGATGAGGAGCTCGAGCGGCAACGCACCCAACGCGAGCAGCTCGAGCGCAGGCGCGAAGCCGTCGGCGTCGTAGTTGTACGCGCCGATGAGTGTGAGCTCGAACACGATCACGCGGTTGTGGTTGACGCGCGGCGGCTCGTGGCCGGTGCCCACGAACACCAACGTGCCCGCGTAGTCGAGCTGATCGAGCGCTGCTTCGGCGGCGCGCGCGTTCCCGGAGCACTCGAACGCGAGGGTGAACGGCTGCTCGACCGGTCGACCCATGGGCGCGCGCGCGAGGTCGCCGGGCGCGACGGCGGCTCGCGCGCCGACCGCGAGCGCGCGCTCGCGTCGCGCCGGCGCCGGTTCCGACACCGTGATGTCGTGCACGCCGCGACTGTGCAGGACCGCGGTCGTCAGCAGACCCACGGGACCCGCGCCCGTGACGAGCACCCGATCATCCGGAGCGACGCCGGCGAGGTTGACGGTGTGAATCGCGATCGCGGTCGGTTCGGTGAGCGCGGCCGCGCGTGTCGGCAGGGTCTCGGGCACGCGTAACAGGCGCGCGGCGGGCACGACCTTGAAACGGCAGAACGCGCCGCGCGAGAAGTCGAGCAGGTCGGTCGGCTCGCGCCGCAGACACACCGACGGGCGCCCGGCCCGGCACGCGCGGCATTCCCCGCACCCCCGGGTGGGGTCGACGACCACGCGGGCGCTCGGTTCCCAGCCGCGCACCTCCGCGCCGACGGCCGCGATCGTGCCCGCCCACTCGTGCCCGAGCACCGACCCGGGTCTCGCGTACTGCTCGAGCACGAGGTGGAGGTCGGTGCCGCAGATGCCGCAGTGCGATACCTCGACGAGCACCTCGTGTGGGCCGATCTCCGGTACGGGGAGATCGTGGATCGCGAGCCCGCCGTCGCCGACGTAGATCGCGGCGGGCATGGAGCTCGGAAGCACGCCGCTCGTCACGCCGTCAGCTTCGCGCGTTGTGGTAGCGGGAGTGCACCTGCTCGCAGAACGTCGCGCAGGCGTCGGCAAACGGGGCGTTCACGATCTCGACAACGTTCTCCGCGTTCATCTCCCCGGAATGGCTCAGGTTGTACGACCCGAGGAGTGTG
>DATMUX010000168.1:0-3915 GCA_035563695.1 Acidimicrobiia bacterium | reverse complement strand
GCCCCCACGGCCTGTGCGTCTTCCCGCAACCGGGACGCATCAGCCTCGGTCACACCGGCAACTACCGCTGATCGCACCGCGGGTCGCGCGCACGTGGCGCGTCAGGCGACGACCGAGAACAACCGCCAGCGCGTCGGGATGCCCTCGAGCGCGTGCTCACCGCGGTCGCGGAACTCGATGCCGGATCCGTCGACGAGGTCGACGACCGTCCGCGACACGAGCACCTCGTCCGGCTGCGCGAGCGCCTGGACGCGCTGGGCAGTGTGGACGGCGATCCCCGTCACGTCGTCGCCGCGCATCTCGACTTCGCCGGTGTGCAGGCCCGAGCGAAGCTCGACGCCGTCGGCACGAAGCGCATCGCGGAGGGAGAGCGCGCACCGAATCGCGCGGGCCGGTCCGTCGAAAACCGCGAGCGTCCCGTCACCCGTGTTCTTGACCTGCCGGCCCCGAAACGCTTCGATGTTGCGCTCGACCTCGCCGTCGTAGCGGTCGAGCAGCTCCCGCCAGCGGTGGTCGCCGACCGAGGCCATCCGTGAAGTCGACTGGACGATGTCGACGAACAACACCGTGGTGAGCACCCGGTCGGTCACATCGCGGCGACGCTCGCCGGTGACGAACATCTCGATCTCACTGAGGACCGCGTCGGTATCACCGACGTACATCAGATGGTCGCAGCCGGGTAGCTCGACCAGACGGGCACCCGGAATGTGCTGCGCGAGGTGCCGGGCGTGGTGCACCGTGAAGTACCGACTCTCCGCACGATGGATTACCAGCGTCGGTGCCTGCACCGCAGGGAGCACGTCGCGCACGTCGAGACCGAGTATCTGCGCACGCGTCTCGTACGCCGCGTTGGGCCGCGCCGCCTGGCGGAAGTAGCGAACGATCTGCTCCACCGTGGCGCGATCTTCCGCGACGCTGGGCGCGACCGGGCTGATGTCGCCATCGAACCAGATGCGAACGATGTCTCGCTCGTTCGCGTGATCGTCGGGGTGCGTCAGCCCCGCGAACGCGTTGACGAAGACCAGCGAGCCGACCCGTTCCGGGTGACTCGCCGCGAACACGATCGCGACCAACCCCGACGCGTCGCCCGCGATGAGTGTCGCTCTTTCCGTACCCACCGCGTCGAGCACGGCCCGCAAGTCGTCTGCGAACTGTTCGAGGAGCGGCTGTCCCTCGGTCGACAAACCGTCCGAGAGCCCGGTCCCGCGTTTGTCGAACAGCACGACCCGGCCGAACGTCGCCAGTTGCCCGACGAACCGGGCCAGTGGCGGCATCTCCCACAGCGCCTCGACGTTGGTGTTCCACGACGGCACGAACACGAGATCCGGCGGACCCGCGCCGAACACCTGATACGCGATGTGGTCGCGCCCGACCGACGTGTAGCACGTCCTCGGAACTTCGCGCATCGGCGCTGATGCTAACGATCGAGCGGCCCGCCCGCCCGGGACACGGTCGTGTTCGCGAGTGCGGCTGCTGTTGGGCCCGCCGCTACGGGCGCGGGTACGGTGGCACCTGACACGCATGTCAGTCACCGAGCCGAACGGGGGACTCCGTGGAGCTGCCCAAGATCATCAGCGTCGACGACCACGTGGTGGAGCCCGCGCACGTCTGGCAGACATGGCTGCCGGAGAAGCACCGGGAGAAGGGACCGCGGGTCGAGCGCAAGCGCTGGGGCAAGTTCCGGCTGAAGAAGGGCGCCAAGTACGAGATGACCGAGGATCCCGAGGGCGAGTGGGGCGACGCCTGGATCTACGAGGACAAGGTCATCTACGTCCAGAAGAAGTTCGTCGCGATCCCGAAATCGGCGACGCCGGGCGACGATCCCGCCAAGTTCGACAAGACGGTCATGACGATGACCGCGATCACCTACGACGACATGCGCCCGGGCTGCTACGACGCCAAGGAGCGCAAGAAGGACTTCGAGCTCAACTGGGTCGACGGCTCGTTGCCGTTCCCGACGTTCCCGCGCTTTTGCGGCCAGACGTTCTACGAGGCCGACGACAAGGAGCTCGCGCTCGCGTGCTTGCGGGCGTACAACGACTGGATGGTCGAGGAGTGGTGCGATCCCTCCATCGGCATCAACATCCCGCTGTGCATCATGCCCCTCTGGGACGTCGAGCTCGCCGTCATGGAGATCGAACGCAATGCGGCGCGCGGCGTGCGGGCCGTGTGCTTCTCCGAGCTACCGACGCGGCTCGACCTCCCCAGCGTCCACACCGGCCACTGGGACCCGATGTTCCAGGCATGCAACGACACCGGCACGACCGTCTGCATGCACGTGGGCTCGTCGTCGTCGGATCCGGCTTCGTCGCGCGACGCGCCGGGCGGCGTGGGCAGCATGGTCGCGTTCAACAACTCGATGGCGTCACTCGGCGACTACCTGTTCGGCGGGATCATGGCCAAGTTCCCGAAGCTGAAGATCGCGTACTCCGAAGGCCAGATCGGCTGGTTGCCGTACGCGCTCGAGCGAGCCGACACGGTGTGGGTCGAGCACGAGGCCTGGCTCAAGTCGCACCGGCTGTGCCCGGAGCCGCCGTCGACGTACTACTACGACCGCGTGTTCGGCTGCTTCACCTGGGACCAGCACGGCGTGAAATCGCTCGACGAGGTCGGCGAGAACAACATCTGCTTCGAGACCGACTACCCCCACACCGACACGACGTGGCCCAACTCGAAGGAGTACTGCGAGAAGGTGCTCGCGGGCCTCGACGACGCGCACAAGTACAAGATCCTGCGCGGCAACGCGATCCGCATGCTCGAGCTCGACCGCGTGTGACGGCGGCGGGTCGACCCCGACCCGCCGTCATCTCACGAGCGGATCGCGCGGCAGGCCGAGGATGCGCTCGCCGATCTGGTTGCGCTTGATCTCCGACGTGCCGCCGGCGATCGACATCCCTCGGTGGAAGAGCACGAGATAATTCGCCATCGTGCTGTCGCCCTGCATGAACACGGCGTCGGGACCGTTGAGCTGCGTGAGGATCGCGGCCGCCTCGTGCCCGACCTCCGACAGCACCAGCTTGGTGATCGCCCCCTCCGGCCCCGGGCCGCCGGCCGCGACCGCGCGCTGCGCGCTGCGGAGGTTCAGCAACCCGATCGCACGGTGCTCGGCGATGTAGCGACCGATCCGGGCCGCGCCGCCGGCGAGACGCTCCGGATGCGCGTCGAACGCGGGGATCATCGTGTCGCCGGGCAGGGCGAGGCCACCCTCGCCGCCACCGATGCTCACGCTCTCGTTGCCGAGCGTGGCGCGCGCGACGGTCCAGCCCCCGTCGACCGGCCCGACGACGTCGTCGTCCGGAACGAACACGTCGTTGAAGAACACCTCGTTGAACTCGGACTGACCCGTCGTCATGCGCAAGGGGCGCACCTCGACGCCCGGCGCGTGCATGTCGATCACGACCATCGTGATGCCTTCGTGCTTCGGCACGTCGGGATTCGTGCGCACCGTCGCGAAGCCCATGCCCGCGACGTGCGCGCTCGACGTCCACACCTTCTGACCGTTGATCAGCCAGCCACCGTCGACGCGCGTCGCACGCGTCTTGATGCCGGCCGCGTCGGAGCCCGCATCGGGCTCGCTGAACAGCTGGCACCAGACCACGTCCTGCCGCAGTGCGGGCGGTACCCACCGCGCGACCTGGTCGGGGGTGCCGTGCTGGATGAGGGTGAGGATCACCCAACCGGTGATGCCGTATGCGGGACGCTTGACGCCCGACGCCGCGAACTCCTGCTCGATGACGAGCTGCTCGATCGCGCCCGCGTCACGGCCCCATGGTTCGGGCCAGTGCGGCATCACGTAACCCGTCTCGATGAGGCGGTCGCGTTGTGCGTCGGCGGGAAGGCTCGCAATGGACTGCGCGAACGCGCGCACCTCGTCGCGGATCGGCTCGGCCTCCGGCGGGAGCTCGACATTCTTCG
>DATMUX010000167.1:0-2547 GCA_035563695.1 Acidimicrobiia bacterium | reverse complement strand
TCGCCGGCGGGTTCTGTTGGTCCAAGCGCAGCGCCTGACCGTGGGGTCGGGCCAGGAACGGATAGCACGCCCATGACCGCGCGAGACGTCGTCATCATCGGATCCGGTCCGGCGGGCCTCACGGCCGCGATCTACACCGCGCGCGCCAACCTGAACCCGCTGGTCATCGAGGGCTTGCAAGCCGGCGGCCAGCTCATGCTCACCACCGAGGTCGAGAACTTCCCCGGTTGGCCCGACGGCATCCTCGGACCGGAGCTCATGGCCAAGTTCCGTGAGCAGGCCGAACGCTTCGGTGCGGAGTTCGTGACCGCCGACGTCGACGAGGTGGACCTGTCGCAGCAACCGTTCCGCGTCCGCGCCGCCGGCCACGATCACCTCGCGCGGTCGATCATCATCTCCACCGGCGCACAGGCGCGCATGCTCGGCCTCGAGAACGAGCAGCGTTTGTTGGGTCACGGCGTGTCGACGTGCGCGACGTGCGACGGTTTCTTCTTCCGCGGTCACCAGATCGCGGTCATCGGAGGCGGTGACTCGGCGCTCGAAGAGGCGACGTTCCTCACGCGCTTCGCCGACAAGGTCACCGTCGTGCACCGGCGCAAGGAGCTGCGCGCGTCGAAGATCATGCAGGACCGCGCCTTTGCGAACCCGAAGATCGAGTTCCGGTGGAGCTCCGTGGTCGACGACGTCGTCGGCAACGGCCGGGTCGAGTCCTTGCGGCTGCGCGACGTCGAGACCGGCGCACACGCCGACCTCGCCGTCACCGGCGTGTTCGTCGCGATCGGCCACGACCCGAACACGGCGTTGTTCCGCGGGCGGCTCGAGCTCGACGCGGGCGGGTACATCCTGACCCGCGACGGCACCACCCGCACGTCCGTGCCCGGTGTGTTCGCGGCCGGCGACGTGCAGGATCATGTGTACCGCCAGGCCATCACCGCGGCCGGCACCGGATGTATGGCCGCGCTCGAAGCCGAGCGCTACCTCGAGGCTCTCGGCGACCCCTCGATCGCCGGGTAACGAAAGGAACACCGTGGCTGACGGAATTCTTACACTCGACGACGCGACCTTCGACGAGACGGTCGGCGCCGCGGAGACGCCGGTGATCATCGACTTCTGGGCCGAGTGGTGCGGGCCCTGCAAGATGATCGCGCCCGTGTTGGAGGACATCGCGAAGGAACACGCCGGCCACCTCCAGGTCGCCAAGCTCAACGTCGACGACAACCCCGACATCACGCGCCGGTACGACGTGATGAGCATCCCGACGTTGCTCGTCTTCGCCGACGGCGAGGTGAAGAAGCGTCTCGTCGGCGCCAAGGGCAAGTCGCAACTGCTCGAGGAGCTCGCCGAGTTCCTCGATTGACCAACATGACGTTCGCGCTGCGCGCCGGGGACCGCGGAGAGCCGGTCCGGGACCTGCGCGAACGCCTCGCGTCCGCGGGCATGGACGTTCGCGTCGACGACGTCTTCGACGCCGACACCGAGGCCGCGGTGCGCGCGTTCCAACGGCGGCGGGGTCTGCGCGTCGACGGTGTGTGCGGTGCCGAGACGTGGGGCGCGCTCATCGAGAGTGGGTTCCGCCTCGGCGACCGGTTGCTCTACCTCACCGGCGACATGATCCGCGGCGACGACGTCGTCGACCTGCAGCACCGCTTGAACGCGCTGGGCTTCGACGCCGGCCGCGAGGACGGCATCCTCGGCCCGGAGACGGAGACGGCCGTGCGCAGCTTCCAGCGCAACGCCGGGATCGCCGCCGACGGCGTGTGCGGTCCGACCACCTTGCAGGTGTTGTACCGCGTCAGCGGTCTCGCGGCGGGCAGCGTCGCGACCGTGCGCGAGCGTGAACGCCTGCGCCGCGACCCTCAACGTCTCGACGGGCGCCGCGTCTTCTTGGTGATCGATCCCGCCGTCGCTCCCCTCGCGATCCCGGTGGCCCGCAGGCTCAGCGCGTTGGGGGCCCGGGTGGGTACCGATACGTCCGGCGACGATCCGGGCGTCCTCGCCCGGGAGGCGAACCGTTTCCGCGCCGACGTGTTCTGCGCCTTGACCCAGGGTGCCGACGGCGGAGCCCGTTGCGCCTTCTTCGCCAACGACACGTTCCGCTCCGAAGGCGGCCACCTGCTCGCGCTGCGGCTGACCGAGGCGTTGCGGGGCGTCTTGAAGGACGTCGACGATCCCGTCGGGCGCGCCTACCGACTCTTGCGCGAGACCCGCATGGCCGCGGTCGTGTGCGAGCTCGTCGGGCGCGACGACGCCGAAGGCACCGCGCTGATGGCGGCGCGCATGCCCGACGTGATCGAGGCGGTCGTCACCGGTATCCGCCGGGGCGTCGAAGAGCCCCCCGAAGAGTGATCAGGCGCGGGTCGCCGCGCCCTGGGTCATCACGCGATAGATGCGCTCGAGGTCCTCGAGGTTCGCGAACTCGACCTGGACGCGTCCGTGGCGCGGCCCCATGGTGATCTTCACCCGGGTGTCGAGGTAATCGCCGAGGAGGTCTTCGAGCTCGAGGAGGCCCGGGGGCCGGAGCTGCGCGCGTGCGCTCGGCGCGGGTGT
>DATMUX010000166.1:0-10948 GCA_035563695.1 Acidimicrobiia bacterium | reverse complement strand
CCGCCACGACCCGCTCACGGAGCTGCCGAATCGGGTGATGCTCGTCGAATGGCTCGACGACGCGCTCGCGCGGTGCCGCAACGACCGCTTCGTCGGCCTCGTGCTCCTCGACATCGATCACTTCAAGGTCGTCAACGACAGCCTGGGGCACGCGGCGGGCGACGAGCTCCTGGCCGTCGCGGCGAAGCGGGTCGACCGGGTCCTGCGCGCCGGCGACCGGTTGGCGCGCCTCGGTGGCGACGAGCTCGCGATCGTGTGCCACGACGCCCAGGCCGCCGGCGACGTGCTTACACTCGCGCGGCGCGTCCGCTCGGTGTTCGACGAGCCGTTCGTGCTGCACAACGGCGACGAGGTGTATCTCGGGGCAAGCGTCGGGGTGTCCGTGTCGCACGGCGCGCACGACACGCCCGCGCGGCTCATGCGCGACGCCGATGTCGCGATGTTCGCGGCGAAGGAGTTGGGTCGCGGCCGCGTCGAGCTGTTCGACGACACGATGCGCGAGCGCGCGGTGAAGCGGCTCGAGATCGAAGGCGCCTTGCGGCGGGGCCTCGTGCGGGGTGAGTTCCGCGTGCACTACCAGCCGGTGGTCGACTTCGCTCGTTCCGAGGTGATCGGATTCGAGGCGCTCGTGCGGTGGCAGCATCCGGAACGGGGCCTGATCGCGCCCGACGAGTTCCTCGCCGTCGCCGAGGAGACGGGGCTGATCGTCCCGATCGGCGGCTGGGTGCTCCGGGAAGCGTGCGCGCAAGCCGCAGGCTGGGCCGCGGAGTCGCCCGGAGCCCCGCACCTCACGGTTTCGGTGAACCTGTCGGCGCGCCAGCTCGCCGATCCGGAGTTGGTCTCGCTGGTCGACGGCGCGCTGGCGGCGGCCGGTCTCGACCCCTCGCTGCTCGTGCTCGAGATCACCGAACCGGTCCTGATGGAGAACCGGGACACGGCAGTGAGGGTCTTGCGCGACCTCGGTGCGCGCGGT
This sequence comes from Acidimicrobiia bacterium, assembly GCA_035563695.1. Classification (GTDB taxonomy): domain Bacteria; phylum Actinomycetota; class Acidimicrobiia; order IMCC26256; family PALSA-610; genus DATMUX01. The sequence continues at coordinate 9,975 of DATMUX010000166.1, read as the reverse complement.
GTGCGCGTCAGCATCGACGACTTCGGCACCGGACAATCGTCGCTCGGCTATCTGAAGATGCTTCCGGTGCACACCCTGAAGATCGACCGCACGCTCGTCGACGGTCTCGCGGTGGACACCGAGGACGCGGCGATCGTCGCGGCGATCGTGCAGTTGGGCCATGCGCTCGGTCTCAGCGTCACCGCCGAAGGCGTCGAGGACGGCGAGCAACTCGGCGCATTGCGCTCGCTCGGGTGCGATCTCGGCCAGGGCTACTACTTCGCCCGCCCGCAACCCGGCGAGGTCGTGCGCGCGCTCGTGCACCACCGCTTCCGCTGGAGCCGGCACGAGGCCGTCGCCAGCGCGTAATTCACGGACGACGCCGGATGGCCGCCGGTAGCGTCTCCGCTATGTCTCCGCTGCGCGATCGCCGCTTCGTGCTGCTGCTCGCCGGTCAGGCGGTCAACGGCATCGGCAGCTGGTGCGCGCTCGTCGCGCTGTGGGGCTACGCCGCGTTCCGTTTCCACGCGAGCCCGGCCGGGATCGCGCTGCTGTCGCTGTCGTGGGCGCTGCCCGCGGCGTTGTTCGGCCCCTTCGGGGGCGTTCCCGTCGACCGATTCGGCCCCCGGCGGGTGCTCGTCGTCGCCGACGGATGCGCGGTGCTCGTGTCGGTGGCCTTGGTATTCGCCTCCTCGTTCAACCAGCTCGTCGTGCTCGGCGCCTGCGTCGGGTTGACGCGCTGTTGCAGCGACCCGGCGTTCTCCGCGCTGGCACCTCGCCTGTTCGACGACGACCTTCTCCTGCGCGCCAACGCGTTGCTCGGTGCCGCCATGATGTCGTCGATCGCGTTCGGACCATTGCTCGCGGCGGTGGCGATCGCGACGTGGGGGCCACGCGGTGCGTTCGTCGCCGACGCGATCACGTACGTGATCGGGATCGCGGTGGTCCTTCCGCTGCGCCTGCGGCCGCTGGTGAGCCGGGGCGACGGCACCGGCGCGGCGCCGCGACCCTCGGCGTGGCGCGAGCTGCGCGAGGGCTTCGCGTTCGTGCGGGGCGAGGTGAGTGTCCAGCGGGTGCTCGTCCTCGCGACGTCCGTGTATGTCGTGTGGGGCGCGTACACGGTGATCGAGCCGCTCTACGTGCGCGACGTGTTGCACCGGCCGCCGGCCACGTTCGCGCTGTTGCAGGCGGCGTTCGGGGCGCTGCTCGTCGTCAACGCGCTCGCGCTGTCGCGCTTCGACAATCGGATCGCGCGGATGCGGACGCTGCGGGCTGCCGCTCTCGGCGCCGCCTGTGCCGCACCGCTCTACGTCGGCACGCACTCGATCCTGGTGGCGTTCACCGGCATCGCGATCTGGGGCAGCGCGACCGCATGGTTCGTCGCACCCCGCGACACGTTGCTGCAGCGGAGCACGCCCATCGCCGCGCACGGTCGCGTGCTGGCGATCGACATCACGCTGCGGTCGTGGGCCCACGTCGTTGCGCTGCCGGTGGCGGTCCTGCTCGCGGGACACGCCGGCGTGCGCGCCACGGCCCTGACGTTCGCCGCGGTCCCCGTGCTCGGCGTCGTGGCGACGCGTCGCGCGCGCGACGTGGCCGTCCCGATCGCGCTGGAACCGGCGACGATCAGCTGACCGTCACGCGTGCGGCCCGTTCGCCCAGGCGCGCAGGATGCTCCACGCGAAGATGCCGGTGTCGTGGCCGTCGCTCCAGCGGATCGTGATGCCCCATCCGCCCACGAGGTCGGCGCCGAGCGCGGTGAGCGCGACGGGTGCCTCGGGTCCGGGGCCCGGCACCCGCCCCTGCTCTCGCAACCCGCGGCACTCGGCGCACGGACAGTTGCGGCGGAGCTCGTCGAGACCGAACCGGGAGACGACGCCGTCGGGCCAGCGCAGCGTGAGGCCGACGGCCCGGTCGAGCTCGACCTCGGTGGGCGGGTCGGCGTCGGGGATCTCGAGGGGCACAACCCCGAGTGTTGCGCACGCGCGCTCGTGGAGTTGAATGGAGCCGATGCCCCGCCAAGAACGGCTCGACGACGACGCCATCGCCGAAGCGCTCGCCGGCCTGCCCGGATGGTCGCGCGCCGGTGACGAGATCGTGAAGACGTTCGAGCGCCCGACCTTCCCCGACGCGATCGCGTTTGTGGTGCATATCGGGTTCCTCGCGGAGGCGATGGATCATCATCCCGATCTCGACGTCCGGTGGCGCCGCGTGCGCGTCGCGCTGACGACGCACGATTCCGCGGGGCTGACGCGCAACGACATCGACCTCGCGGGTGCGATCGAGGAGCTGGTGTAAGTGGTACCGCTCGGAATCGCGCTGGCGATCATCATCGTGCTGTTGGTGTTCATGTGGATCTCGATCGCGCGCGAGCCGGGTCCGGGTCCCGCCGACGTGGCGCTCGCCTACGAGCGCGCGTGGGACGAGCTCGACTTCGGCCTGCTCTACGACCTCTCCGGCGACGAGCTGCGCGACGGGCTGCGCCGCGAGCAGTTCATCGCCGCGAAGCGCGCCGCGTACGAGGACAAGCACGGGCCGCTCGGCGCGCACGCGACCGTCGAGACCTCGGTGGCCGGGCACCAGACGGCGCTGGTCGTGACACGCGTCGCGGCCGACGGCAGCAACGTCCGCAACAACGTGATGCTCGAGCATCGGTCGAACGGCTGGGTGGTCGTGGGCTACACGCTCGGATCGGACGCACCCGCGTCGTGACGTGCGGCGGCGTGCTCCTCACGGGCGGGACGAGCAGCCGGATGGGTACCGACAAGGCCACGCTCGTGGTGCGCGGCCAGACGCTCGCGCGGCGCGCCGCGGCCGTGCTCGCGCGGGTGTGCGACCCGGTGATCGAGGTCGGTCCCGGTGTTGCCGGCTTGCCCGCGGTGCGTGAGGACCCGCCCGGCTCGGGTCCGCTCGCCGCGCTGGTTGCGGGCAGTGAAGCGCTCGAGACCAACGGTCCCGTCGTGCTGCTCGCGTGCGACATGCCGTTTGTCGAGGACCCGATCGTCCGGCTGCTCGCGGAGTGGCCCGGTTCGGGGACGGTGCTCCCGCTCGTCGACGGCTTGGCGCAATACACGTGCGCGCGGTACGGACCCGTGGCCCTCGCCGCGGCGGCTCGGGCGTTGCAGTCGGGGAGCACGTCGCTGCGCGCCGTCGTCACGGCCGAGTGCGAGTACCTCGACGAGTCGACGTGGGAAACGATCGTGCCGGCCAACACTTTCGTCGACGTCGACACGTGGGACGACCTGGATCGACTCGGCCTCTCGTAAGCTGCGGCTCGTGCGCCTGTCCGCTGCGCCCGTGCGCCGACCGACCACGAACGTGCAGGTGCTCGCGGTCGACGGGCACGAGTCGCGCCGCCGTCCCGATCGGCTCGTGACCGAAGAGCCGATGGAAGTGCGGATAGCCGCTCCCCACGAACCGGCGGCGCCGTTCGCGGTCACGATGCGAACACCCGGCGACGACTTCGAGCTCGCGGTCGGGTTGTGCTTCACCGAAGGCATCGTCTCCGGGCTCGACGACCTCGACGGCATCGCGTATTGCCTGGGCGGCGAGGGCGAGCAGCTCTACAACGTCGTGACCGTGCGCGTCCGCCGCGCTCCGCCGGCGGGTGTGCGCGACCGGCAATTCCTCTCCAACTCGTCCTGCGGCATCTGCGGCAAGGCGGCGCTCGAGGAGGTCGCCACGCGCACTACACCTGTGGGCGCGGGGCCGGCGGTGGCCGCGTCGGCGCTCGCCGAGCTGCCCGCCCGACTCGCGCGGCACCAGCGCGTGTTCGGCGAGACCGGTGGGCTGCATGCCGCCGCGCGTTTCGACGCCTCGGGACTCCTGATCGAGGCGCGCGAGGACGTCGGCCGGCACAATGCGCTCGACAAGCTGATCGGCAACGCGCTGCTGGAACGCGCGTTGCCGCTGGGCGATGCCGTGGTGCTGGTATCGGGGCGGTTGTCGTTCGAGCTCGTGCAGAAGGCCGCGGCCGCGGGTGTACCCGTGGTGTGTGCCGTCTCCGCGCCGTCGAGCCTGGCCGTCGCGGCCGCCGAGCAGTTCGGCCAGACGATCGTCGGCTTCCTGCGCGACGGCCGGTTCAACGTGTACACGCACCCGCAGCGCATCGACGTGGGCGGTTGATCGGGTGCGTGATCGATCCTCGCGGCGCGCGGCGCGCACCGGATTGGTGAAGAGCCGGGTCGGCCTGCACCGCGAGCTCTGGGTCGGATGGAAGCCGAACGGCGTCGGGGAGCAGAAGCCGCACCATTACGGCGCGATCGCGCGCACAGTGTGGGAGAACCGCCGCCAGCTCCCGTGGGCGTGGCGCATCCTGCGCGGTGGCGTCTGCGACGGGTGCGCGCTCGGCGTCGCCGGGTTCCACGACTGGACGATCAGCGGTGTGCACCTATGCACGACTCGCCTGGAGCTGCTCAAGGTCAACACGGCCGCGGCGATCGAAGACGCGCGACTGGCCGACGCCGGCGCGCTCGCGCGGCTCGACGGCCGCGCATTGCGAGAGTTGGGACGGCTCGCGCACCCCATGGTGCGCCGGCGAGGCGAACGCGGCTTCACGCGCGTGTCGTGGGACGACGCGCTCGATCTCGTCGCGGGTCGCGTGTGCTCGGCGCCGCCGGATCGCGTCGGCATCTACCTCACCGCACGCGGCGTCACCAACGAGGTCTACTACGCCGCGCAGAAGGCCGCCCGGTTCATCGGCACCAACAACGTCGACAACGCCGCGCGCGTGTGCCACGCACCGTCGACCGTGGCGCTGAAGGAGGCGGTCGGGGTCGCGGCGACGACCTGCTCGTACCGCGACGTCATCGAGAGTGATCTCATCGTTCTGTTCGGTGCCGACGTCGCGAACGCCCAGCCTGTCTTCATGAAGTACCTGTACCTCGCCAAGCAGCGCGGGGCGAAGGTCGCGGTGGTGAACCCGTTGCGCGAGCCGGGACTCGAGCGGTATTGGGTGCCGTCGAACGTCGAGAGCGCGATGTTCGGCACGAAGGTGATGGACGAGTACTTCGCGATCCACACCGGCGGCGACGTCGCGTTCGTGAACGGTGTGCTCAAACAACTCCTTGCGATCGGTGGCGTCGACCGGCAGTTCGTGAACGGGCACACCGCCGGGTTCGACTCGCTCCTGGCGGAGCTGGAGGAGGAGTCGTTCGCCGAGCTCGAGCGGGCCTCCGGCGCGAGTCGCGACGACATGGCGCGCTTCGCCCGGCTGTATGCCGGCGCGCGCTCGGCCGTGCTCGTGTGGTCGATGGGGGTGACGCAGCACGCGACCGGGGTCGACAACGTGCGCGCCATCGTGAACCTCGGCCTCGCGCGCGGCAACGTCGGGCGTCCGGGCGCGGGCCTCATGCCGATCCGCGGGCATTCCGGTGTGCAGGGCGGTGCCGAGATGGGGTGCTACGCGACGGCGTTCCCCGGCGGCGTGCCGATCACGGAAGAATCCGCGGCCGAGCTCGGTGTGCACTGGGGCTTCGAGGTTCCCGTGCTGCCCGGGCTCACCGCGGCCGAAATGGTCGAAGCCGCGCGCCGGGGCGAGCTGGACGTGCTGTGGTCGAGCGGCGGCAACTTCCTCGACGTGCTTCCCGCGCCCGACATGACGCGGGCCGCGCTCGAGCGCACGCCACTGCGCGTGCATCAGGACATCGTGCTGACCCACCAGATGCTCGTCGATCCGGGCGAAGTGGTGGTGTTGCTGCCGGCCGCGACGCGCTACGAGCAATCGGGTGGCGGCACGTCGACGACGACGGAGCGGCGCGTGGCGTTCAGTCCCGAGCTGCCGGGACCTCGCGTCGGCGAGGCCCGGAGCGAATGGCAGATCTTCGCCGACGTCGCCCGCCGCGCCCGGCCCGACGCGGCCGCGCGCTTCGGGTGCGAGAACGCCGACGCGATCCGCACCGAGATCGCGCGCGTCGTGCCCGCCTACGCCGGCATCGAACACCTTCGTGCCACCGGCGACGCGATCCAGGTCGGCGGTGAACGGTTGTGCGAGGGCGGCCGGTTCCCGACGCCCGACGGCCGCGCCCGCTTCGGTGTCGTCGCGCCTGCCGCGCTCGACGTCCCGGAGGGTCACTTCCTGTTGTCGACGCGGCGCGGCAAGCAGTTCAACACGATGGTGTGGAACGACGTCGATCCGCTGACGGGCGCGCCGCGCGACGCGCTGTTCGTGGCCGAGCACGATGCTTCGGCGCTCGGAGTGCGCGACGGCGATCCCGTCGTCGTGCGCTCGGCGTTCGGCGAGATGCGCGCGCGGGTTCACCTCGCGCCGATGCGCGCCGGCAACGTGCAGGCGTTCTTCCCGGAGGCCAACGTCCTGCTCGGACCGGCCCGCCGCGACGAGCGCTCGGGCGTTCCCGACTACAACGCGGTCGTCGAGGTGCTGCCGGTCTCATGACGTCGCCCGACGGGTTGCTCGAGCTGTTCGTCGAAGCCGGTGAAGCCGTCGGCCGGGCGGTGCAGGCGATCCCGCTCGCCGAGCGGCGGGCGCGCACCGAACGTCCGGGCCAGTACGCGTTGGATCTGGTGGCCGACGCCGCGGCGTGTGCGGTGTTGGCCCGGGCGGAAGTGCGGATCGTGAGCGAGGAGTCGGGGGTGCACGAGCGCGCCGGTGCACCCGTCACCGTCGTCGTCGATCCCGTCGACGGATCCACGAACTGCGCCCGGGGCATCGCGTACTGGTCGACGTCGCTGTGCGCGCTCGATGCCGACGGCCCGCTCGCGGCGCTCGTCGTGAATCATGCCGGCGGTGCGCGCACGACCGCGGTTCGGGGGGCGGGTGCGTTCCGCGACGGTGTGCGCCTGCAGGCGTCGACGACCACACGCCTCGCGGATGCGGTCGTCGCTGTGGGCGCGTGGCTGCCGCGCCCGTCTGCGGCCAAGCAGACGCGCATGCTCGGCTCCATCGCGCTCGAGCTCGTCGACGTCGCGGCGGGCGGTCTCGACGCGCACGTCGACGCGGGCGCGTTCGTCGGGCCGTGGGACTACCTCGGCGGCTACCTCGTCTGCCTCGAGTCCGGCGCGGTCGTGCGCGATGTCGGCGGTGCGCGGCTGGTGACCGACGACCCGGACGCGCGCCGGCAGATCCTCGCCGCCGGGACCGCCGACCTGGCCGACGCGCTCCAGGCGTGGGTCACGTGAGCGCACTCGATCTTCCCGCGCTGCTCGATCTCGCCGACCGCGCGGCGCGCGCCGGCGGCGAGATCGTGCGCGACAACCTCGGGCACCTGCGCGAGGTGCGCACGAAGGCCCCGGGCGACTACGTCAGCGAAGCCGATCTCGCGAGCGAGAACGCCATCCGCGCCGTGTTGGAGTCCGGTGCCGCGCTGCCGGTGTTCGGCGAGGAGACCGGCGGCGACGAGACCGACACCGGCTGGCTCGTCGATCCCCTCGACGGCACGGCCAACTTCGTCCACGGCTTCGACGCCGTGGGGGTGTCCGTCGGGCTGATCGACGGCGGCGTGCCCGTGGTCGGCGTGGTGCATGCGCCCCTGCTGGACCGCACGTTCTGCGCGGCGCGCGGGATCGGCGCGTTCCGCAACGACCGCCGGATCGAGGTGAGCGACCGGCCGCCGGATCGAGCCATCGTCGCGACCGGGTTCCCGTTCCGCCGCAAGGAGCTGCTCGCGCGCTACGAGCCCGCCCTCGGTGCGGCCCTGCGCCGCTTCGAGGACCTCCGGCGCGCGGGTTCGGCCAGCCTCGACCTGTGCTGGACGGCCGAAGGCGTGTTCGACGGGTACTTCGAGCTGCGCCTCGGCCCGTGGGACGTGGCGGCCGGGGGCGTGATCGTGCGGGAGGCGGGCGGGGTCGTCACCGACTGGGCGGGCGACGATCGAGCCTGGCTGCGCTCGGGAAACATCCTGGCGGGACCGCCGGCGGTGCACGAGGCCCTGCTCGACATCGCCGCGTCGGGTGCCTCATCCACCGCCTGATCCGGCCGATCGAGGAAAATCATTTGACCGGCCCTGCCGGATCGTGATCGGATGGACCTCCGAATGTTCCACTATCAGGCCCCCGACCGAAAGACGCACGGAATGACGACCCGCATGTACGCCAACCAGGCCAACGGCATGGCCGGCGACACGCGCGTCCTCCGCGTGCGGCCCTGCCCGGTCTCGCCGGCCGTGTCGACGTGGTCGCCGATTGATCTCGGTGCCACCGCACACAAGCACGGTCGGCCCCGACGCACCGAGGTGTCCCATCAGTAGCAGCAGCTACAAGGGAGTGACCTCCAGGCCGTCGGGGCAACCCGGCGGCCTTTCTGTTTGTTCGGCCCCGATGCACGACCCAACCGAGATGAACACCTGACACCGACGAACACACGCAGACGACAGAGACGGGGAGTGATGGCGATGTTCGCCCTCCAGCCTGACACCACGGAACACGAGGCGATCCGGGAGCCGGATTGGCAAGAGCTCGCGCGCTGCAACGACGGCACGGGCTCGATGATCGAGCTGTTCTTCTCCGAGCAGCTCGACGACATCGCGGCCGCCAAGGCCTTCTGCGGCGAGTGCCTGGTGAAGCAGCGGTGCCTGGACGGCGCCCAGCTGCGACGCGAGCCCTGGGGTGTGTGGGGCGGCGAGCTGTTCGTGAACGGCAAGATCGTCGCCCAGAAGCGCAAGCGCGGCCGCCCGCCGAAGATCCGTCCGGAGTCCGAGCTTCCGGAGGCCCAGTCGGCGTAAGCGACGCGAGCGGGTATCCCGCCGAGCAGGGCCGGGACAACGAACGCGAGCGGATTCCCCCCGCCGCTCGCACTGCGAGTCCCGGCCTGCCGGCGGGCACAATGGTGCCGATGGCCGACGAACGCCCGGCACTACTGGTGTCCGCATGCCTGCTCGGGACGTGCTGCAACCACGAGGGCGCGCATTCGCGGCGGCCCGGCGTCGTGGCGCTCGTTGCGACGCACCGGCTCGTACCGATCTGCCCCGAGGTGTGCGGCGGACTGTCGACGCCCCGGCCCGCCGCGGAGCGCCGGGGTGATCGGGTGACCAACGTCGCCGGCGACGATGTCACCGACGCGTACACGCGTGGCGCGCACGCGGCCGTCGAGCTCGCCGCCGCCGTGGGCGCGCGGCGCGCGGTGCTGAAGGCGCGCAGCCCGTCGTGCGGAACTGGCTCGATCTACGACGGAACCTTCAGCCGCACCTTGCGCGCCGGTGATGGCGTGACGGCGGCCGCGTTGCGTGCCGCGGGCATCGAGGTGATGTCGGAGGAAGACGTCGAAGACGCGTCGTGGTGAGTCGGCCGACGGCGGGTGTATCGACGTTCCGCGGCTCGATGAGTCATTCGTCCCGGCCCGGCTAGCCTGAACGGCCCACGAGGGCGTTTAGCTCAGTTGGTAGAGCACCTGCCTTACAAGCAGGAGGTCGTGGGATCGAGACCCACAGCGCCCACCCTACGGTCGCGAGGCCGAGACGATCGTCGCCGTCTTCACTTTGTGGGTCCCGCGTAGCTCGAAGGCCACCTGATCCGATCTCGACGTCGCTCGCGATCGGCATGAGCCTTCGGATGTTCGCGCCTCCGGCGCCGTCAATCGGCCCGACGGCAGGGCGGCAGTGCTGGTTCGATGTGCGCCGACTACTCCTTGTCGGGTTGGCCAACCTCGGTGAAGAGTGCGCCTTGGGCCGCGGCGGAGCCAGCTTGTCCGCCGCCGGGTCCGCGCAGAACGTAGGCGCAGCCGACGGCGATCAGCGCGCCGAATAGCGGTCCGGCGACGTAAACCCAGTAATGGCTGAAATCGGCGCCGACGAGGTCCGGTCCGAACGTGCGGGCCGGATTCATCGACGCCCCGGAGATGGGGCTTCCCCACAGCCCGGCGAGTGCGATGTAGCTGCCGACGCCGATGGCGCCGATGATGCCGATGTTTTGTGCGCCGGACGCGGTGCCAAGGATCACGCTGACGAGTCCGAGGGTGAGGATGAACTCCATCCAGAACGCGGCCCATGACGAGTAGCCGTGCGCGGGGTAGTTCGATCCGTACGTCGCAGACACGTTGACGAC
>DATMUX010000165.1:0-4822 GCA_035563695.1 Acidimicrobiia bacterium | reverse complement strand
CCGGCCGCGCCGGCGACAGCCGCCCGGGCCGGACGGGCGGCCGAGCGGCCACGGGCGAGCGGCGCGCGGACGCGACGCGACGCCGGGCGAGTCGATCCTTCTCGCGACGCTTGCTCACGGGCCCAGGCTAACGCCCGGCGCGCTCGGCGCGATCCGCCCGCGACACGGCGATCGGCGGGTCACTCGTCCGGTCGGTTGATCATCGCGGTGGAGGCCATCGTGAAGTAGTCCCGCAACGCCGGACGCACCTCCTCGGGAGCCGCGGACTCCTCGACGGCCGCGAGCATCGCCGCGAGCCACGCGTCACGTTCGGCGGTCCCGATCGCGAACGGCGCATGCCGCATGCGCAGACGGGGATGACCCTTCTCGGCGCTGTACGCCGGCGGGCCTCCCCAGTACTGGCCGAGGAACAGCGAGAGCGCGCGCTTGCCCGGCTCCAGATCGTCGGGATAGAGCGGGCGCAATCGGGGGTCGGACTCGACCCGTTGGTAGAAGGAATCGACCAGCGCATCGAAGAACGGCTGCCCGCCTACGGCCTCGTAGACGTTCGTCGGCGTCATTTTCGATAAGTTCTCCGGTCGTGCGTCAATCGTGGCTGCATCCGTGCGCGACCACCCGGGCCACCGAGGCGAAGGGTATCGGCGTGTTCGCGACCGCCGAGATCCCGGCCGGAACCACCGTGGCGGGCTTCGGCGGACACGTGGTGAGCCGCAGCGAGCTCCATGCCCTCCCCGACGACATCCGTGTCCACGCCCTGCAGATCGACGACGAGCTGTTCCTCGCGAGCACACCGCCGTTCGATCCGGCCGACTACGTCAACCACTCCTGCGACCCGAACTGCGGCATCGTGGGGTCGGTCCTGCTCGTCACGATGCGCGACGTGGCGAGGGGCGAGGAGCTCTGCTTCGACTACGCGATGACCGACTCCGACGATTACGACATGTTCACGTGCAACTGCGGTTCGGCCGAGTGCCGGGGCGTCGTCTCGAGCGACGATTGGAAGATCCCCGAGCTGCGCGCGCGCTACGCCGGCTGGTTCTCGACGTACCTCGCCCGGCGCATCGACTGAACGCGACCGTGCAGCCGCTCGATCGCTTCGCGTCGACGGTGACCGAACCCGAGGATGCGTTGCGCCTCGACGTCGCCGCGGCCTGCATCGCGGCGTGCGCGCATCCCGGCCTCGACATCGACGCGACGTGCGCGCGCCTCGACGAGTTCGCGGCCGGGTGTCCGGCCCCGACCTTCGACGGGCTGCGCGCGTACTGCTTCGAGACGCTGGGGCTCGCGGGAAACCGTGACGATTACGCCGATCCCGAGAATTCCTTCATCGATTCCGTGCTCGCGCGGCGCGTCGGCATACCGATCAGCCTGTCGGTCGTCATGATGGAGCTCGGGCGCCGCATCGGTATCCGTGTGCTCGGTGTGGGAATGCCCGGTCACTTCCTCGTGCGCGACGGGGAGCGACCCGGCGTGTGGTGCGATCCGTTTCACGGCGGCGCGCTCTGCGACATCGACGATTGCCGTGCGCTGTTCACCCGGGTGCACGGTCCCGAGGCGCGGTTCTCGGAGGCGATGCTGCGCGCCGCACGACCGCGCGCGATCGTCGCCCGCATGCTCGCCAACCTCGAACAGGGCCGCCTGGCGAGCGATCCGATGCAGCTCGCGTGGATGTGCGATCTCCACCTCCTCGTCCCCGACCTCCCCGAGCGGGAGCGCGATCGCCTGCTCACGGTGCGCCGGTCGGTCCGGGCGCGGTGGAACTAGCCGGCCGCCCGCTCGAGAGGGAACTGGCGATGTTCCCGCTCGGCACCGTGCTGTTCCCCTACGCGCGATTGCCGCTCCACGTGTTCGAGCCGCGCTACCGCGTCATGACCCGCCACGTGATCGCCGGAGATCAAGAGTTCGGTGTCGTGCTCATCGAGCGCGGGAGCGAGGTCGGCGGAGGCGATACGCGCTTCGACATCGGCACCGTCGCGCGGGTCGTGCGCGCCGCGGAGTTGCCCGACGGTCGGTTCGCGCTCGACACGATCGGGACGCGTCGCATCCGCGTGCACCGCTGGCTTCCCGACGACCCGTTCCCGCGCGCCGAAGTCGTCGCCCTCGACGAGCCGTCCGCGACTCCCGGAGCGTTCGCGGCACGCGACCGCGTGGTCGGCGCGCTCGAGGAGCTCGTTGCGGTCGCCCGGACGATCGATCCCGGAGTTACCGAGATTCCCGCAATCGATCCCGACCCGCAGCGCGCGGCGTACGAGGCCGCTGCGTTGGCGCCGATCGGTCCGCTCGACGCCCAGCGCGTGCTGGAGAGCCCGAACGCCGAGGCGCGGCTGGCATTGCTCGCGTCGCTGATCTCCGAACGGGCCGCAGAGCTGCGGGCGCGCCGGACTCTGGACGACTGAGCAACAGTCGAGCGTGCTGAGTACGCTCTGCCCCATGACGCAACCGTTCGACGAAGCTGCGGCGCGCGAGCGGCTCGAACACGACCGCGGGCGCGTGCAGGAGCTCATCACCTCGTTGCGCAGTGAAGGCCTCGACCAGGAGGAATCGGAGCAGGCGGGCGAGCTGACCCACTACGACCAGCATCCCGCCGATCAGGCGTCCGACACGTTCGAACGCGAGAAGGATCTCGCGATCCTCGAACGGCTCGAGACCGAGCTGGCCGAGATCGAAGCGGCGCTGCAACGCCTCGACGACGGCACCTACGGTGTCGACGAGGTCACCGGCGAGCCCATCGATCCGGAACGTCTCGCCGCGTATCCGATCGCCCGCACGAACGTCACGACGAATGGGACGACGGAACGGTCGTGATCGTCGGGTTGCGGCTGTTCGCCACGGCTCGTGAAGCGGCGGGCCGCAGCTCCGATACGTACGAGCTCACCGACGGCGCAACGCTCGACGTGCTCCTCGGCGCGGCCGTCGATCGCTACGGCGACGGCTTCGCCGCCGTTCTGGATGCGGCCCGGGTGTGGGTGAACGGCGAGGAGCCGCCGTCGGGCCCGGCGAGCGCCCTCCACGGAGGCGATGAGGTTGCGGTGTTGCCGCCCGTCAGCGGGGGCGCGGCCTGACGCGCGCCCGCGTCAGAGTGCGTCGTCGTCGTCGCCCGTGTCGCGCGCCGCGCCAAGCCGCGAGATCGCGTCGCTGAGCTGCGCGACCTGGAGCTGCAGGGCCGCGATCGCGCCGAGAACGGTGTCGTTGCGCGTGCCGTCCGCCGGCTCCTCGGGGTCGCCGCCCTCGGTTGCGTCCGGTGGCTGGTCTTCCTTGCCCGGATCGATACGAAAGAAGCTCGCGAGCGAACCGGCGAGCACTCCGAGCACCCCGATGCCCGTGACCATGATCATGACTCCGGCAAAGCGGCCGGCCGGGGTCTTGGGCACGATGTCGCCGTACCCGACGGTCGTGAGCGTCACGATGGCCCACCACAAGGCGTCGCCGTACGTTGCGAATCCCGGGTTCGTCGGGTGCTCGGCGTGGTACGCGATCGCGGCGCCGAGCACGACGACGATGAGAGCGACGAGCGCTACCCGACCCAGTCGCTCGAACAACCGGCGCAGCCCCGACGTCGCCATGAGCACGCGCGCGAGCCGCGCCAGGCGCACGAGCATGACGAACTTCGAGCTGCTCGGTTCGAAGAAGAGGAACCATGGCGCGGTGAGGATCACGACGCCGAGGTCGAAGCGCCCCCACCACGTGCGCAAGTAGTGCACGAGCCGGCGTTCGTGCACGACGAAGTCGAGCACGAACACGAGCCACGACGCGACGACGATGATCGCCGCAACCGTCGAGTCCGGCTCCCCCGTCATCAGGAACAACGGCAGCAGCGCGGCGAGCACGAGCGGCAGCGCCATGTGCGTGTCGAAGCGGGCGAGAGAGGCTGCGTCCTCGGGCGAGCGGGCCCGACGAAGCAGGCGAGCCTCGGGAGCTTCGCGCACGACGGCGATCATGCCCGCTGGAGGCGGGCCGGACGTGGACCGGCGGCCCACGCTCCGGCGGGCCGCGGTCAGTGTCTCTGACCCGCGGCTCGGGCAAGTAGGGTGAGCGCGCTTCGATCCGATGCACCGGAGGGGTGATTTCGACGGAACGGGTCCGGCAACTTCTCGATCCCACCTACGTCGGTTCGTTGGGCGCGCGTTCGCTCGACGACCTCCGCGACATGAAGGTGGAGTGCAACGACGTCGAGAACGCGCTGTCGTACTTGCGGCGGCTCGCGCAAGCGCGCATCGAGATCCTCCAAGCCGAGAGCGATCGGCGCGCGCAGGGCGGGAGCGTCGGTGATCTCGTGAGAGATCTTCCGAGGATCCTGAGCGCCGAGTCGGGACGTTCGACGATCGCCGACACGCGCGTCCCGCCGCCCGATGCTCCTGCCGTGGAGCTGCACTGGCCCGACGGCCGCGAGGAGCTCGTCGCCGACACGACGCTCGCGAATCTCCCGCTGCTCGCACCCGAGGAGCTCGCGTCGACGCTCGAGCGTTTGCGCGACTTCGAACGCGAGCTCTCCGAAAGTCGGCGCGGCTTGCACGGCGTGATCGACACGATCGAACGCGAGATCGCGGCGAGGCAGGTCGCCGGGACGACGTGATGAGCCCCGAGTCCCTTGATGCGATCGAAACGCGATTGCACGATCTCGGAGAGTTCATCCGCGACCAGCGGCGGAACGCCCGGCTCTCGCTGCGCAAGCTGAGTGAGCTCGCGGGGATCTCGAATCCGTACCTCAGCCAGATCGAGCGCGGCCTGCGCAAGCCGTCGGCGGAGATCCTGCAGGGCATCGCCCGGGGCTTGCGCATTTCGGCGGAGACGCTCTATGTGCGGGCCGGCATTCTGGACGAGC
>DATMUX010000164.1:0-12787 GCA_035563695.1 Acidimicrobiia bacterium | reverse complement strand
GTCGACGTCGACCACGTGACGTTCGCCTACGGCGAGAACGAGCCGGTGCTGCACGACGTGTCGTTACAGATCGCCGACGGTGAGCGGATCGCGCTCGTCGGGCCGACCGGGGCGGGGAAGTCGACCGTGGCCAAGCTCGTGGCGCGCTTCTACGACCCGGTCCTCGGGGCGGTGCGCGTCGGCGGGGTCGATCTCGAGGACGCGACCCTCGCGTCGTTGCGTCACCGCGTGGTCGTCGTGCCCCAGGAGGGGTTCCTGTTCGCGGGAACGTTGCGCGACAACGTCCGGGTCGGTCGCCCGGAGGCGACCGACGCCGAGGTCGACGACGCGCTGCGGAAGCTGGGACTGTTCGATCGCTTCGCGTCGTTCCCCGAAGGCCTCGACACCGAGGTGCGCGAGCGCGGATCGCGGCTGTCGGCGGGTGAGCGCCAGCTCGTTTCGCTGGCGCGCGCCGCGCTCGCCGACCCGACGGTGCTGATCCTCGACGAGGCGACCTCGAACCTCGATCCCGGTACCGAGCAGTCGGTCGAGCGGGCGCTCGAGCAGCTCATGCAGCGCCGCACCGTCGTGGTGGTGGCGCACCGGTTGTCGACCGCGGCCCGGGCCGACCGTATCGCCGTCGTGTTCGACGGCCGGATCGCCGAGCTCGGCTCCCACGACGAGTTGCTCGCGCTCGGCGGGCACTACGCGACGCTGTACCGCTCGTGGGCCGCGCACCAGGCGACCCCCGAGGTCGCCTGACGCGGCGGGCTCCGATACGGTTCGCGCCGTGGTGGCCGCCCCGATCGTGTACGACCCGTACGACTACGCGATCGATGCCGATCCGCACCCCGTGTGGAAGCGCCTGCGCGACGAGGCCCCCGTCTACTTCAACGAGCACCATGGCTTCTACGCGCTGAGCCGCTTCGACGACGTGCTCGGCGCGCACCTCGATCCGGCCACGTTCAGCTCCGCGCACACCACGGTGCTCGAGACGATGAAGCCCGAGATCGAGCCGTGGGCGGCGTCGCTGATGATCTTCATGGATCCGCCGGAGCACACGCGCTACCGCAAGCTCGTGTCGCGCGCGTTCACACCGCGCCACATGGCCAGGCTGGAACCCCGAGTCCGCTCACTGGCGAATGGATTCCTCGACGAGTTCGACGGGCCGTTCGACTTCGTGGCCGACTTCGGCTGCCGCCTGCCGGTGATGGTCATCTCGGCGCTCCTCGGCGCGCCCGAAGAGGACGAGGACCAGCTCCGGCAGTGGTCCGACGACATGTTGCACATCGACCCCGGTGAGACGTACCAGGGCGGGAGCCGCGCCGGCGAGATCCAGCGCGCGATACACGGCTACTGGCAGGCGCACATCGACGAACGCCGCCGGCAACCGCGCGACGACATCTTGAGCGAGTTGATGACGGCCGAGCTCGAAGAGGGCGACGGCGCGAGCCGTCACGTGACCGACGACGAGCTCCACTCGTTCATGACGTTGCTGTCGGCCGCGGGCAACGAGACCGTTGCGCGCTTCCTCGGGTGGTCGGCCGTCGGTCTGGCGCGATTCCCGGCCGAGCGGGCCAAGCTCGTCGCGCAACCCGCGCTCATCCCGAACGCGGTCGAGGAGATCCTGCGGTGGGAGGCACCGTCACCGATCCAAGGCCGGTGGACGACGAGCCCCGTCGAGCTGCACGGCACCGTGATCCCGCGCGACTCCAAGGTCGCGTTGCTCACCGGTGCGGCGAACCGCGACGAACGGGCCTTCTCCGACCCCGATCGCATCGACGTCGAACGCCCGATCAGCCGGCACGTGGCGTTCGGCTACGGCATCCATTTCTGTCTGGGTGCCGCGCTCGCACGCCTCGAAGGCCGAATCGCGCTCGAGGAGACGTTGCAGCGTTATCCGACCTGGGATGTCGACGTCGACGGCTGCGAGATGGTGCACACCAGCACCGTGCGCGGTTACGCGAAGGTGCCGGTCATCCCGGGTTGATCGGGGCGATGTCGTTGCGGTGGTGCACCAGCTCGTGCACCGTGTGGATGCCGATCCACTCGACGGTGCGCAGCTGCGGCGTCGGATAGTTGTAGACGCCGCGCCGCTGCCACCCGTCGTCGTCGAACCCGTCGAGCGACGCGGCGAATGCTTCGGCGGCACCGACCAGCTCGCGACCGACGTGCTGGGGATCCTGCTCGTTGTAGCCGTCCTCGACGACGCGCTCATCGCGGCGCATCGGGGCGAACACCGGCTCGTACTCCCGCTGCGCGAGTTCGATGCGCGCGTGGTTCACGCGCAGCACGTCGCGCACGTGGCACGCGTATTCGAGCGGTGACCACACGTCGGGTTCGGGGCGGCCACGCACGCTCGTCCCGTCGAACGCCTGGAACCCATCTACGAACGCGCGTGCGGCGGAGCGCATCCACGGCGCGATCTCGGCCCGATCCACGTCGTACGAGTATCCGCATTCGGAGCACGTGAACGGCGAGCCGGACGCGTCGTCGGGCGGTCGCCGCTCGTGCCGCTCGCGCTCCATGGGGGAGAATCATGGCATGACCTATCGCGTGATCCAGTGGGCAACCGGGTTCGTCGGCAAGGAGGCCATCAAAGGAGTGCTCGCGCATCCGGAGCTCGAGCTCGTGGGCTGCTGGGTGCACAGCGACGACAAGGTGGGCCGCGACGTCGGCGAGCTGTGCGAGCTCGGCCCGATCGGTGTGTGGGCCACCAACAGCATCGACGAGATCTGCGCGCTCGACGCCGATGCCGTCGTGTACGCGCCGGTGCTCGCGAGCACTCGCGACGTCATCCGCGTG
This sequence comes from Acidimicrobiia bacterium, assembly GCA_035563695.1. GTDB lineage: Bacteria > Actinomycetota > Acidimicrobiia > IMCC26256 > PALSA-610 > DATMUX01. The sequence goes on along the minus strand of DATMUX010000164.1, from coordinate 10,003 downwards.
CTCGAGTCGGGCAAGAACGTCGTGACGCCCGTGGGCTGGATCTATCCGGGCGACTCACCGGGCGTCGCGGCCCTGCAGGCCGCGTGCCTTGCCGGCAACGCGACCTTGCACGGCACCGGCATCAACCCGGGGGGCATCACCGAGCGGTTCCCACTGATGCTGTCGGCCCTGTGCCGCAACATCCGCCACGTGCGCGCCGAGGAATTCTCCGACATCCGCAACTACCCGACCGAGATCGTGGTGCGCGAGATCATGCTGTTCGGCAAGGAGCCCGACGTCGCGGCGAAGAGCCCGATGGTCGACGTCCTCGGGCACGGATTCATGCAGTCGATCGACATGGTCGCGGCCGAGCTCGGCTGGAAGCTCGACGCGGAGAAACGCTCGACGCACGAGATGGCGGTGGCCACGCGCGCGCTCGACACGCCCGTCGGCGTGATCGACAAGGGCACGGTGGCCGCGCAGCGGTTCACGTGGGAAGGCACCGTCGACGGGGCGACGGTGATGACGGTGCGCGTGAACTGGCTGATGGGCGACGATGCACTCGATCCCGCGTGGAAGCTCGGCGATCAGCGCTTCGAGGTGAAGCTCGACGCCGAGCCGCCCGTCGCGTGCACGTTCCACGGCCTGCACCCGCCGGTCGTCGGCGAGCACCCCGAGATCGGCCTCATCCCGCCCGCAATGCACTGCGTGAACGCGATTCCGTACGTGTGCGCGGCCGAGGCAGGCATCAAGACGTATCTCGACCTGCCGTTGCTGGCGGGCCGCGCGGCGGCTACAGGCGCTCGAACGGGATCGTGAACGCGGGTGCCTCGACGCCGCCGTCGACCTCGAAGATCTTCCCGGTCACCCACGCCGACGCGTCGGACGCGAGGTAGACCACCGCCGCGGCGATGTCGCTCGGGTCGCCGACCCGCTGCATCGGTGTGTTCCCCTCGAGCTCGGCGCGCACCGTGTCGTCGGAGAGCACGTGCGAGAGCGCGTCGGTCTCGACGCCGCCAACCTCGATCGCGTTGACCCGGACCTTGGGTGCGAGCTCGGGTGCCATCGCGCGCGTCATCATCGACAGCGCCGCCTTCGCGGTGGCGTACGCGGTGAAGCACGGCTGCACCATGCTCGCGGCGCGGGAGGAGATGTTGACGATCGCCCCTCCGTCGTGCGCCGCCATGTGCGGCACGACGAGCTTCGTCAGCACGAACGCGGACGTGACGTTGAAGCGCAGCGCGGCCTCGAACGACCGCTCGCTCGTCGCGAGCAGCGGGCGCGGCAACCACGCCCCCGCGTTGTTGACCAAGACGTCGACGCGGCCCAGCTCGTCGACGGTGCGGGCTACCAGGCGCTCGAGGTGTTCGGTTTCGGTGACGTCGGTCGGCACCGCGATCGCCCGGCGCCCGAGCTCGCGGAGGTTGGCCGCAACCTTTTCGATGTCGGCTTCGGTGCGCGCCGCGCACGTGACGTCGGCGCCGGCCTCGGCCAGCCCCCGCGCACAGGCCGCGCCGATGCCCTTGCCCGCGCCGGTGACGATCGCGACCCGCCCGTCGAGCCGGAACCGATCGAGGATCGACATCTAGCCGGCGAGGGCCTTCTCGATCGCGCCGACGATGTCGGGGTTCTCGGGCTCGGTCAACGGCGAGTAGCGGGCGATGATCTCGCCGTCGCGCGATACGAGGAACTTCTCGAAGTTCCAGCGGATGTCGCCGGTGTGGCCCTCGCCGTCGGCTTTCGGCGTGAGCTGCTGATACAGCGCGTGCCGGCCGTCGCCGTTCACCTCGACCTTCTCCGACAGGGGGAACTTCACGCCGTACGTCGTGCTGCAGAACGTCTTGATCTCGTCGGCGGTTCCCGGCTCCTGCGCGCCGAACTGGTTGCACGGGATGCCGACGACGCCGAAGTCGTCGGGTCCGAAGCGCTCGTAGAGGTTCTCGAGCCCTTCGTACTGCGGCGTGAGGCCGCAGAACGACGCGACGTTCACGACGAGGGTGACCTTGCCCTTTTGCGCGGCGAGCACCCCGGGCTCTCCGTCGAGCGAGTTGATCGGCACGTCATAGATCGACATCGGGACTCCCTCCGCATCGGTTGGTCGCAGCGTACGTTACGCACCGAGGGTTCGGCACGGCCGCCGGTCGGGGTTCGGCGTCCGCCCGGCTTCAGCCGAGCTCGCGCTCGAGCAGCGCCACGCAGTCGAGGTGCTCGCACGCGGCCGTCGCGCGCCGGGTGCCGCCGAGCCCGATGTGCAACGGCTGCCACGCGGACCCCATACCCGCCGTCGATGCGGCGCAGACCCACGAGTACACGGCGAACAGGCGGTACTGATCCCAGGTCACGTCGACGTCGACCTCGATGCCGGCTCCCGCGAGCACCTCGCAGTAGCGCGCCAGCCACTCGCGCTCGTGTGTCTCCCGGACGCCGGCGGGAATCGAGTTGCACAAGACGTACGCCACGTCGCGGATCCCCGGAGATCGCCCGATCATCGCCCAGTCGAGGAAGCCGGTGCGGTCGCCGTCCTTCACGTCGACGAACAGGTTGCCGAGGTGCGGGTCGCCGTGCACCAGCGTGCGCGGACCCGTGTTCCACAGCTGCACGATCTCGGGTGCGCGCGCCAGATAGACGCCGGCGAGGCGGTGGAAGGAGTCGGGCAGCCGGTCGCCGAGAGCCTCGACGGCCTTGCCGACGAACTTCGTGCCGCCGCCCGCGTCGCCCGTTCCCCGGCCCGAGAGCCACGCGAGGTCGCCCCCGTCGTCGAAGCGAGCCGACTCCCAGTACCGGGCGTGCAGCGCGGCCATCTCCTCGACGATGTTCTGCGCCCGGAACTCGATGTCGCCGTCGTCGGGGTTCGGGAACCGGCATCCGTTCGCGACGAGATCTTCGAGCACCATCACGTAGCGGTCTCCGTCGGTCTGCGCGTACCAGACCGCCGGGACGCGCACGGGAACGTCGGCGGCGAGGTCGCGATAGAAGCGCGCTTCGATCGTGCCCATGCCGACCGACGCCACGAACGCCCGCTGGCGTTCGTCGAACGGCGCGAGCTTCACGAACGCGGTGGCCGGTACGCCGGGCTCGCCGTGCAACGCCACGTGCGCGCGGCCCGTCGTTCCCGAGTGCCGGTCGAGGATCTCGACCCGATCGACCGCGCGGCCGAACACCTCGCCGAACCAGGCGCTCGTGAGCTCGTCGACGTCCAACGGAAGCACGGGCGTGAGACTACGCGCTACCCCCGCCAACTTGCCCCCCGCCAACTTGCGTGGCTCGACCACCTGTGCGGTGGTTGCGTCACGCAAGTTCGAGGGGTGGGGGCTAACGTCCGCGGCCGTGCGCACGAACCGACCGACGAACCGGCAGGTGGTCCTCGTCAAGCGTCCTGTGGGCATGGTGACCGAGTCGTGCTTCGAGCTCGTCGAAACCGAGGTTCCGGAGCTCGGCGAGGGCGAAGCGCTGTTCGCGGTGCACTACATCGGGATCGATCCGACGATCCGCGGCTGGCTCGACGAGCGCGGCAACTACATGGCGGGCGTCGCGATCGGCGAGGTCGTGCGCTCGAACGGCATCGGCGTCGTCGTCGAGACGAACAACCCCGACGAGTACCCGCTCGGGCGCGCATTCACGCATCTCACCGGCTGGCAGGAGTACTGCGTGGTGCAGTCGAATCCCTTCCCGCCGATCACAATGATCCCGGAGAACGTCGAGCCGATCGATGTGCTGGGGGTGCTCGGTCACGTGGGACTGACGGCGTACCTCGGAGTGCTCGAGGTCGCGAAACCGCGGCCCGGCGAGACGTTCTGTGTCTCCGCGGCGGCGAGCAGCGTGGGATCGGTCGCCGGCCAGATCGCGAAGATGCAAGGCGCGCGGGTGATCGGGATCGCGGGCGCGGCCGCGAAGTGCGCGTGGGTCACAGACGATCTCGGTTTCGACGCGTGCATCGACTACCGGCACGACGACGTCGCCGCGCGCCTGAAGGAGCTCGCGCCGGAAGGCGTCGACGTCTTCTTCGACAACGTCGGGGGCGAGCTGCTCGACACGGTGTTACGCCGCATCGCCACGGGCGGGCGCATCGTGCTGTGCGGCGACATCTCGTCGTACAACCTCGAAGGCCCTCCGCCGCCGCTGCACAACATCCGTTACCTCATGGGCCGGCGCGCGCGTATGGAGGGCTTCAACACGCTCGACCACTGGGACAAGTACGAGGCGGCGTCCGCCCAGCTCACGCAGTGGGTCGCCGACGGGCGGATCAAGCATCGCGTGCAGATGCTCGAAGGTCTCGAGCGCGCGCCGGAAGCCTTGGTGCGACTGTTCACCGGTGATCACCTGGGCAAGCTGATCGTGCGCGTCGCCGGCGCGCACTGAGGGCGCGCACCGAGGAGACGCGTCAGCTCGACTGTTCGAGCTCGGCGACGGGGATGTCGGAGATCGGCGGCGGGGAGGCGGCGGGTTCGTCGGGCGCTGCGGCAAACGCCGATTCCTCGCCGTTGGGCGCCGGAGGCCGGAACGGCAGTTGCACCCGGAACGTCGCGCCGCGGCCCGGCGCGGTCTCGACGCTCGCGCGGCCGCCGTGCGCCTCGGCGATGGCCGAGACGATGGACAGCCCGAGCCCGGCGCCGCCGCTCGCGCGTGTCCGGGACGGATCCGCTCGCCAGAAGCGCTCGAAGGCGCGCCGGGCGTCGTCCTCGCTCATGCCCGGGCCTTCGTCGGCGACCTCGATGAAGGCGTCGTCGCCCGCGGTGCCGACGCGCACGTGCACGGGAGTGTCGGGTGGCGTGTAGCGGTTCGCGTTCTGCAGCAGGTTCGCGAGCACCTGGCGCAACCGAACTTCGTCGCCGGCGACGACGACGGTTCCGTCCGACGACAAGTCGAACGGTCGCGCGGGCGAGATCGCGCGCGCGTCGTCGACCGCGTCGGTCGCGAGGCGCGTGAGATCGACGGGTTGGAGCTCGAGCGGCCGGCCCTGATCGAGCCGGGCGAGCAGGAGCAGGTCGTCGACCAGCACGCCCATGCGGTCGGCTTCCTCTTCGATACGTCGCATCGCCTTGGCGAGGTCCTCGGGCCGGTCGGCGGCGCCGCGCCGGAACAGCTCGGCGTAGCCACGGATCGAGGTGAGGGGCGTGCGCAGCTCGTGCGACGCGTCGGCGACGAAGCGGCGCAGCCGCGCTTCGGACGCGGCCCGCTCGTCGAACGCGGTCTCGATCTGGTGCAGCATCTCGTTGAGCGCGATGCCCAGGCGGCCGACCTCGGTGTGCTCGTCGACGACCTCGACGCGCCGCGACAGATCGCCGGCAGCAATCGCGCCGGCTGTCTCCTCCATCTGCTCGAGCGGCCGCAGGCCGAGCTTGACCACCCACCACGCGAGGACTCCGAGCACCAACAGCACGATTGCGAAGATCGTGAGCTCGCCGAAGAGCAGGTGATGGAGGCTCTGGTCCACATCGTGCAGCGACATGGCGACGATGTACTGGTTGCCGTCCTGGTCGGTCACGACGACCCCGCGGTAATGCGGTGAGCGGATCGTGAAGTAGCCCTTGGGATTCTCGGGGAGCGCCGGCGCGTCGTCGCGCGTCGATGCGTAGCCCTCGACCCCGTAGAACGTGTGGACCTCGGCGACGATGTCGTTCGGGCCGGAGATGAGCTGGACGCGCTGCTGGTTCTGGACCGCAGCGGCCAGCGCATCCTGCATCCCTCGCGATCGCGCGATGGTGTCGAGCTGCTGGTCGAAGCGCGTGATGAGGAAGTCGCGCTGCTGCCGGTAGGTGATGCCGCCGCCGACGGCGAGCCCGATCGCGGCGAGGACGAGCAGCCCGATGAGCAGCCGCGCGCGTAACGTCACGTCGTGCTCAACCTTCGGGTGGCGTCCGCAACGTGTAACCGACTCCGCGGATCGTGTGGATCAGCGGAGGGCCGAGCTTGTCGATCTTCTTGCGCAGGTAGCTGATGTAGGTTTCGACGACGTTCGCGTCTCCGTCGAAGTCGTACTCCCACACGTGGTCGAGGATCTGCGACTTCGAGAGCGCCCGGCGCGCGTTCAACATCAGGTAGCGCAACAGCTTGTATTCCGTAGGCGTCAAGTCGATTCGAGTGCGGCCCCGCCACACCTCGTGCGTGTCGTCGTCGAGCTCGAGGTCGGCGAAGACCAGGCGCCCGGAGCCCTCGCCGTTCACGGCGCCGGTACGGCGCAGCACCGCGCGCACCCGCGCGATGAGCTCCTCGAGGCTGAACGGCTTGGTGACGTAGTCGTCGCCCCCGACCGTCAGGCCCTTCACCTTCTCCTCGGTGGAGTCGCGCGCGGTGAGGAACACGACAGGCACCTGCAGCCCGTCGGAGCGCAACCGCTGCACGACGGCGAAGCCGTCGCGGTCGGGGAGCATGATGTCGAGCACCATGAGGTCGGGCCGGAACGTCTCGGCCGCCTTGAGCGCGTCGGTGCCGGTGGCGGCGACCTCGACGTCGAAGCCCTCGTACCGCAGCGCGGTGGCGACCAGGTCGGTGATGTTCGCCTCGTCGTCGACGACGAGGACTCGTGTGTCGCTCACGCCTCCATGGTGCCACTTCCGGCTGTGTGATCGCTGTGCGCGCCCTGAGCAGAACCCGTTGTTTCGCTCAGGCCGGTCTCAGGAGCCCGGTCGATCCGGGCACTCAGTCGGATCTCAGCGACGTCGGCCATCCTGGCGTCACCCAGGTTTGCAGCAAGGAGCACAGCATGGTCAAGGGTCGTCTGGTTGCCGGCGCCGCGATGGTCGCGGCCGCCGTCACTGCGGGCGGTATCGCCGGTGCGGTCATCGGCGTGCCGGGATTGTCGGGCGCATCGACGTCGAACTCGAGCTCGAGTACGAGTGTGCCGGGCTACGGGACGCGTCATCCGGGTCGGTTCGCGATGGGCATGGGTGGCGGCGCGCTGCTCAAAGCCGCGGCAGGCGCACTGCACCTGACGCCGCAACAGCTGCAGCAGAAGCTGAGCGACGGCAAGACGACGATCGCCGATGTGGCCAAGCAGCAGAACGTCAATATCGATGCCGTGATCAACGCGATGGTCGGTGCCGACCGCCAGCACATGCAGCAGATCGTCAACAGCCCCTGGCCCAAGCTCGGCATGGGCCCCGGCGGCCCCGTTTTCGGGGGGCGCATGGGACCGATGGGCATCGGTCGCGGGCTGCTCGGCCAGGGCTTGAAGGCCGCGGCTTCGGCCCTCGGCATCACGCCCGCCGAGCTGAAGACCGATCTGCGCAACGGACAGACGCTCGCTCAGATCGCGCAGGCGCACAACGTCAAGGTCGACACGGTGATCAACGCCCTCGTGCAGGCGGGGAACCAGCGGATCGACCAGGCGGTCGCGAACAAGCGGCTCACGCAGGCCCAGGCCGACAAACTGAAGGCGCAGCTCCCGTCGCTGATCACGAACTTCGCGAACAACGGGTTCAAGGGTCTGGGCGCCGCGGGGTTCGGCGGGCTCGGTGGACCCGGCGGTTTCGGGGCGCACAACAACACGAGCGGCGGGTCGGCGTAGCCGCGACCGCGCGCTGATCTCAGGCCGCGGTCTCGAGGCCGAACAGCGCGCACGCGGCCGCAACGCCGCGTGCGGGACCGTCGACCTCGAGGAGCCCGCCGGCGCGCGCCTCGGCGAGCGTCATCACGCCCTGGCGCAACCACAGGATCGTCGAGAGCGAGGCGCGCACGCGCGCGTCGAACTGCGCAGGTGTGCCCGCGTCGATCGCGACGCGGCCGATCGCGGGGCCGTGCGCCGGCGCGGAGATCCGTAGCGTGAAGTCGCCCTCGTCGAGCGCGAGGTGCACGACGAACGCGCGACCGGGCAACGCCTCGAGGACGACGAACAACTTCAACCCGAGCGCGAGCAGGTGCATCGGCGGCTGCGGGGTGGGGCCGGCATGCGTGAGGTACGCGATCCCGAAGCGGCCGAGCTCGTAGACGACCGGCTCCAGCGCGCGCCCGCGCTCGGTGAGCTCGTACACCGTGCGGGCCGCCGGGGGCGGGAGCTCGGTGCGGCGGACGAGCGCTTCGTCCTCGAGCGCGCGCAACCGCTGGGTGAGCAGCGCCGGGCTCATGCCCGGGAGGTGCGCGCGCAGGTCGGTGAACCGGCACGGGCCCGCGAGGAGCTCGCGTACCACGAGCAGGGTCCAGCGCTCGCCGAGCAGGTCGAGCGCGCGCGCGACGGGACAGAACTGTTCGTAGCTGCGCCGTTCGTGCGCCGACGTCACGAGCCCCGATGGTACCCGAGCTGTACAGAATCTTCGCTTGAATGGTTCAAAATCCGGCACTAGGTTCCGCGCCGGCGAGGACCGACGGACAGGAGCTCTCGATGCCCGAACGCAAGGAATACGCACCCGGAACGCCGAGCTGGGTGGATCTGCAGACGACCGATCAGGCAGCCGCCAAGTCGTTCTACGGCGCGCTGTTCGGCTGGAACTTCGACGACTTGCCCATCGACGAGTCCGGCGCTGTCGTGTACTCGATGGCCCGGCTGCAGGGCCTCGACGTCGCGGCGATCGCGCCCCTCGGCGACATGGCCGCCGCGGGCGTCCCCCCGCACTGGAACTCGTACATCACCGTCAGCGACGTCGACGCCAGCGCGGCGATCGCCGAGAAAGTCGGCGGATCGATCATCGCCCCGGCCTTCGACGTGCTCGACGCGGGGCGCATGGCCGTCGTCGCCGACCCGACCGGCGCGGTGTTCAACCTCTGGCAGGCGAAGAACAGCATCGGCGCCCAACTCGTGAACGAGCCGGGCACGTTCTCGTGGAACGAGCTGCTCACGCCCGACGTGCCGAAGGCCGCCGAGTTCTACAACAAACTGCTCGGATGGACCTCGGGCTCGGTCGAGGGCATGGAGTACACGGAGTTCAAGCTGAACGGCAACAGCCTGGCCGGCGCCATGAACCCGCCGATGCCGGGGATCCCGCCGGTGTGGACGATCTACTTCGCGACCGCCGACACCGACGCGACCGTCGCCCAGGCCGAGAAGCTGGGCGGCTCGGTGATGGTCCCGCCGACCGACATCCCGCCCGGCCGCTTCGCGGTCATCGCCGACCCGCAGGGCGCGATGTTCAACGTGATCAAGATGAACCCGATGCCGTAAGCCGGCCTCCCGTTCCCCCCGTACCTGCGTCACAGAGGTGTGCGTGTCGCACTTCTGTGACGCAGGTTGGCGGACGGAGGGTGGACGGTTGGTATCCTTTTCGGCGTGACACGCACGAGCGGTCGGCGATTTCCTTGCCCCCGGGCCCTGAGAGGGCGCCGCGGGGCACGCGCGCACTGACGCTCGGCTTCGCTTCGGCGCCGCCGGCCCGGGGGCAACGCACCCGAGTCGCCGCGCCGAGAGGAGCAGTTCCGTGTCCATTCCTGTTCTCGATCCTGCCGAGGTCGCGCGCGCGTTGCACGTGCGGGACCTGACCGATCCTCGCGAAGGTCCGCATGCGCTGCAGCGCATCGTCGACGACGCCGTCCATGCGTTGTCGCGCGCCTGGGGGGCGGTGTCGCTCGTGCACCGCGACGCGCGCATCGTCGATATCGCCGACAACTACGACGCGCTCGGCTACGACCGCCAGGCCGTGACCCGCGACGGTCGCTACTCGCGCTACGTCAACGAGCTCTCGATGCTGCGCAGCCATACGTCGGCGCTCGTGCCCGGCGCGCTGCGGACCGTCGCGTCGGCCGGCGCGGGCGCCGCGCCCGACATCGTGGTGGCCTGCCCGGGTGTCGTGTACCGGCGCGACGCGATCGACCGTCTCCATTCCGGAACTCCGCACCAGCTCGACCTGTGGCGTATCTGCTGCGACCGGGCACTGGCGGTCGGTGACCTGAAGGAGATGATCGAGATCCTCGTGCGCGCCGTGCTGCCCGGTGCCGAGTGGCGCGTCGTTGCGCGCACGCACCCGTACGCGACCGACGGGCTGCAGATCGACGTCGAGAACGGCGACGAGTGGGTCGAGATCGGTGAATGCGGCCGGGCGGCGCGCGCCGTGCTGCGCAACGCGGGTCTCGACGACCCTTGGAACGGCCTGGCCAT
>DATMUX010000163.1:0-2038 GCA_035563695.1 Acidimicrobiia bacterium | reverse complement strand
CACGCGCCCGACGAGCCGTCGGTAGCCGCGAGCCACCCGCTCGCTTGGTCGTCGTATCCGATGGCGCCATGGCCCGGGCGGATCGATGGCGCCCGGTTCACCTGGCGTGGCCGCCTGCACGAGCTGGAGCGGAACCTCGGCCCGCACGCCCTGCACGGCGTCACGTTCGACCGCGCGTGGATGGTCGAGGCTGTGTCGAAGGCTTCGTGCCGCATCGCGATCGCGTTCGACGCGCGATGGCCGTTCGGCGGACGCGTCGGGCAGTCATTCGAGCTGCTCGACGACGGGATCGACCAGCGGATCGAGGTCCACGCAACCGGCGAGCCCTTTCCGGCCGGAGCTGGCTGGCACGCGCGCTTTCGCCGCGACGTCCGTGCGGGCAGCGACGTGCGGTTGCTCGTCGACGCCACGCACTACTACGAGACGGTGGACATGATCCCGACCGGCTGGCTGAAGCCCGCTATCGGCGAGCACGACCTGCGGCGTGGCGAGCCGCTGGGCGAGCGCCGCATCGACGCGTGCTATCGCGCGCCGGCAGGGCTGCTGCGCATCGCCTGGGGCGGTATCAAGCTGACGATGGAGCAGTCGCCCAATGTCGGGCACGCCGTCGTCTACACGCCGCCCGAGGACGTCTGCATCGAGCCGCAGACGTGCGCGCCGGACGGCTTCAATCTCGAAGCGCAGGGGATTGAGGGCGCGGGCGTCACGATCGTCGAGCCGGGGCGCCCGCTCGTCGCCGAGACGCGCTGGCGGTGGCAGATCGATCAGGCGATCGACTGATCGTGTCGCTTCCGAGGGTTGTCCGCGCTACCCTGAACCGGTCCTCGCCGCGCAGTGATTCCCGGAGCCGAAGATGGAGCTGTATCTCGTCCGCCACGGCGAGTCCGACATCCCGCCCGACACGTTCCAGAACGACTACCCGCTCTCCGAACTGGGCCGCAGACAGGCCGAAACAATGGCCGAGCGGTTTCGCGACGTCCGCATCGACCACCTGATCACGACGCCGTACCTGCGGACCGCGCAGACCGCCGAGGCGATCGCCCGCGTCGCCGGCGTGACGGCGATCGAGGAGCCGGGGCTGGGCGCGTTCCTCGCCGGCGGCTTCCACGATGTCCCCGTGTCTCGCGCGCGCGAGGTGTATCCCGAGTGGTTCGAGAGTGTGTATCCGCTCCAGAGCTACGAGATGGCCGGCGGCGAAAGCGCGTCGGCGTTCTTCGAGCGCGTCACCGAGGCGTTTATCGAGAAGGTGTGGGACCGCTACAGCGAGTCTCGCGACCTCAACGTCGTCGTCGTCTGCCACGGCGAGACGATCAACGCGCTGCTGTTCCACTTCCTCGGCCTGGAGTTCGCGGGGTTCCAGACGTTCTCGCTCAGCCACACATCGATCACACGCGTCAACAGCCGCATGCATCGGCCGCGCATCGCGAGCGTCAACGACACCACGCACCTCACCATGGCCGGACTCCCCGTCGGCGAGTCCGGCACAGGCCGCGGCTCGACGGGCGGTTAGTATTGCGAAGCGCTAACAGCTAACAACGCGCCCTTGGAGGGCGCGAAACGGCGTGAGATCTCCAACGTCCAACATCTAGATCGCGCCTCGCTTCTTGAGCCAGCGCGCAAACTCCTTCGGCGCGGACATGGTGCTCAGGCGGCCCTGGCGGACCAGCGCCCAGTCGTCGAACTCGTGCGACTCCTTGATCTCGCGCAGCGTCACCGGCTTCTTTGTGTGCGCGACATATCTGAAGTCGGCGACCCAGCTCCGTGGCTCCTTCGGGTCCGGGCGCGGGTCGGAGACCACCTCGGCGATGCCGACCACCGCGGTGTCGCTTTGCGAGTGGTAGACGAAGACGCGGTCGCCTGGCTTCATCGACTTGATCGCCTGGACGGCGGCCGGATGGCGGACGCCGTCCCACTCGGTCGTGCCATCGCGCTTGAGGTCGTCGATCGAGTACGTGTCGGGGTCGGTCTTGGCGAGGAAGTCGGCCATCTCGTGCGCCTCCGTTCGCTCATCAACGCTCGCTGGGCGTCAGATCCACCT
>DATMUX010000162.1:0-11200 GCA_035563695.1 Acidimicrobiia bacterium | reverse complement strand
GACCGGCGGGGTGAAGTCGCTGTCGCTCGAGGTACCGAAGCTCGTGGCCGTCAGCTCGTCGGTCGTGGTGGTGCCGTCGCTCGTCGAGAACTTGAGCATCCACCCAGTCGACTTGTCGAGGCATACAGTCGCCGACGCGTTGCCGCTGACCTTCTTGCCCGCGGCCGAGGCGAGCCCCGCGATCGCGCTCATGAAATCCGACGACTTGATCGTGGAGCAGTTCGCGTCGTGCCCCGCGATGGTCTGGGACGAGTTGCTGGTGCTGCTGACTGCGGTGGACGGCAGATTCGCGAGCGCGGCGAACACGGCCGTGAACGCCTGCACGAAGCCCGCGCCGAGGCCGCCCCCGCCGCTGATCTGGGTGCATGACGCGCTGCTGCCGGTGCCGCTGCAGGAGATCGTGTTGGTGCCGTCGTAGATCGTCTGGCTGTCGCCCGACGTGTACGACCACTTGCCGTGCCCGTCCTGCGCATACGTGGTCGCCTTGCCGCTGGAATCGTTGTAGGTGACCTTCACGTTGGCCTTCGACGCCTGCGTGACCAGCTGCGAGTACTGATTGCTCCCGCCGGAGCTCGAGCCGCCGTTCCCGCCGGAGGAAGAGTTCGTGGCGCTGCTGCCGGTGGTCGACTTGTTGCTGCTCCCGCAGGCCGCGAGGACCAGGGTCGCCACGAGAATGCCTGCTGTGAGGCCGACTGCCATCCTGCGCATCGGAGTACCTCCTGGTTCGTCCGGTCGGGCGCCGCCCGGGAATGCTAGGCGCCGGGTACGCCGAAGTAGAGGAAACCGTACGCCTCGTCCCGCGCCTCGGTGCCCGCCTCGCGGAGCACGGCGTCCCAGTCGCCCCGGCACCCGGGATCGTTCTGTTCCATGCCGTGGTCGGCGACGAGCACGAAGGCGCAATCGTCGACGGCCCGGGCCCGTTCCAGCGCGGCCAGGATCTCGCCGATGCGCCCGTCGCAGTCGCGTACGGCGGCTGCCGCGATCTCGGAGTAGGGACCGCCCTCGTGCATGGCGGCGTCGGTGAGCGTGAAGTTGCACCACAGGAAGCGCGGCATCGGATAGCTCACGTCGCGGTAGTGACCTCCGATGATACCGAGCGCCTGCTCGACGCCCATGTGATCGACGACGGACGACCACGAGTAGTCCTTCGACGGTCGCACGAATCGCTCCGTCGTGTGCGGCAACCCGAACGGGTCCTTCGGGATCGGGGGCACGTCGCCGCTACGGAAGAACTCGAACGTCGAGTAGTCGGCGCCGCAGTCGCACGGCTCATTCACCGACGCGGTGAATGCGTCGGGCCACGTGCGATGGATCGCGTCGTGCACCGTGTCGATCCCGGCGTTGAGGTGCTGCATGCTCCACGGCCACGTCGCCGACGAGTTCGTGATGATCTGCCGTCCGGAGGCTCGGTCGAACCAGGCGTTGTGCAGGATGCCGTGGTGGCCGGGATGGGCTCCGGTGATGATCGTCGTGTGGTTCGCGAGGGTGACCGTGGGCAGGGAAGCCATCGCGCCGTGCTCGAACGCGACGCCCGCGTCGATCAGCCGTGCGATGTTCGGAGCCTCGCCGCGGCGCACCATGTCGTGCAGCACGTTCGCGTTCGTGCCGTCGAGGAGGAAGCCGACGACGTGGCGGGGGCGCTCGGCCGGATCGAGCACGTCGCCGATGGCCCGCCCGTCCTGGGTCGTCAGGTAGCGACCGTCGCCGTCGACCGGGGCGCAGCCGAGCAGCGAGCACACGGTCGGGGCGACATCGACGAGGCGCGCGGCGCGGGGCACGAATCCCGAGCTGCGTACGCCCTTGCCCGCCAGGACGAACGGCGCCCGCGCCTGCACGACGTCGAGCGAGCCGTGCTCGCCGAGATGGCCGCCCTGGTCCTCCCAGTTGTGCGCCGCCGAATGGATCACGCACAGATCGGGCGCGGCCGCGGCGTCGAACAGCTGGGCGATCTGCTCGTAGGCGTGCGGGTAGGCGTTGTCGTGGCGCTTCGGGTACGGGTGGGCTTGCTCGTCGGCGAGCGGCGAGAACTTCGACGCCGACTGGTCGGCGAGCGGATCGCGGCCCTCGACCTCGAGGAGCGTGTAGGTGCCGTCGGCCGACCGCCCGAAGGTGACCCGGCCGTCGGCGGAACGGGCCTCGTACACGCCGTCACGGTGGGTGAGCACCATGTCGACGATCTCGGCGAGCGCGGAGTCCACGAGGACCGAGAGTGCCGCCTCGACGGGCGCGCGCAGGGCGTCGGGGACCTCGTAGGGGGCAGCCCGCGGCGTCACGATCGGCAAGCCTAGGCGGATTGTGCCGGGGTGTCCCGGGCCGCTAACCTCAGTGATTCGACCGGAGCGCTTTCGCGCGCCCGGCGTCGTTTCCCACACGAACGCTCGACACGAAAGCCCGCCCGTGCGCACGTTTACGCCCAAAGCCGCCGACATCACGCGTCAATGGCATGTGATCGACGCCGACGGCGCGATCCTCGGCCGGCTGGCGACCGAGATCGCGACGCTGCTGCGCGGCAAGCACAAGCCGATCTGGGCGCCGCACGTCGACACCGGCGATCACGTCGTGGTGGTGAACGCGGCGAAGCTCGCGGTCGGAGCGCGCAAGGCCCAGCAGAAGACGTACTACCGCCACAGCGGCTACCCCGGCGCGCTGCGCAGCGAGAGCCTCGAGCACCTGCTCGAGCGCGATCCGGAGCGCGTGGTGAAGCTGGCCGTGCGGCGGATGCTGCCGAAGGGCCCGCTCGGTCGCCAGATGTTGAAGAAGCTGCGGGTGTACGCGGGCCCGACGCATCCCCACCAGGCCCAGCAGCCGGTGGCGCGCCCGCTTCCCGAGCGCTCGAAGGCGCGCACGCTCGCGTGACCGCGCAGGAAGCAGAGGAAGAGTCTTGAGCAAGCCGCTGATCCAGACCACCGGTCGCCGCAAGGAGGCGGTCGCGCGCGTGCGCCTGCGTCCCGGCACGGGCAAGATCATGGTGAACGGCCGCGAGTTCGCGACGTACTTCCCGATCCTCACGCACCAGGTGATCGCGAAGGAGCCGCTGCGCATCACGCAGACCGAAGAGGTCTACGACGTCGATGCCACGCTCGGCGGCGGCGGCGTGAGCGGCCAGGCGGGCGCGATCCGGCTGGGCATCGCCCGGGCGCTCGTTGCTCTCGACCCGGACACGCGCAGCTCCTTGAAGAAGGCCGGCCTGCTCACGCGCGATGCGCGCGAGAAGGAACGGCGCAAGTACGGCTTGAAGAAGGCGCGCAAGGCGCCGCAGTACTCGAAGCGGTAGCGCCGGGTCGCGCACGTGCTGCGCTTCGGCACCGACGGCGTGCGGGGCGACGCCGCCGCGGATCTCACCTCGCCGCTCGTCGTCGCGCTCGGTCGGGCGGTGGCGCGGGTGTTGCGATCGGATCGCGTGCTCATCGGGCGCGATCCCCGCGCGTCGGGTGCTCGCATCTTCGGCGACCTCGCGCTCGGTTTGACGCGTGAGGGCGTCGTTCCGGTGGATCTCGGCGTCCTGCCGACTCCGGCCATCGCATTCGCGGCGGCGCAGGAAGCGCTTCCGGCCGCGATCGTGTCGGCGAGCCACAACCCGTGGACCGACAACGGCGTCAAGGTCGTGGGTGCCGACGGCCGCAAGCTGCGCGACGACGTCGAGGCCGCGATCGAGCACGAGTTGCGCGCGCTCGTCGATGCGCCGCCCGGCGTGGTCGGAGAAGCGAGCGACGCGCTCGAAGCGTCCCTCGCCGAGTCGCTTCCCGTAGCCGACGCGTACGTCGATCACCTCCTCGGCGCCCTCGCGGGCCGGCGTCTCGACGGCATGCGGATCGCGCTCGACTGCGCGAACGGCGCGACGTTCGAGGTGGGGCCGCGCGTGTTCCGCGCCGCGGGCGCCGACGTGCGCGTGCTGCACGCCGCGCCCGACGGCCGCAACATCAACGAGTCGTGCGGGTCGACGCATCCGTCCTCGCTGCAGGCGGCGGTCGGAGAGCACGCGGCGACGCTCGGGCTCGCGCTCGACGGGGACGGTGATCGCGTGATCGCGGTCGACGAAGGCGGCAACGTCGTCGACGGCGACGAGATCATGACGATGATCGCGCTCGACCTCCACGAACGGGGAGCGCTGCCGGGCGACGCGGTCGCGGTCACGGTGATGTCGAACTTGGGGCTGCGGCGCGCGCTCGACCGCGCGGGCATCGGTGTCGTGGAGACGCCCGTCGGCGACCGGCACGTCGTCGCCGCGATGCAGGCGCACGGGCTGGCGCTGGGAGGTGAACAGTCCGGTCACATCGTGTTCGCCGCCCACGCCACGACCGGCGACGGCTTGTTGACCGGTCTGTTGCTCGGCGATCTCGTGGCTCGCGCTCGCGCGCCGCTCTCCGCGCTGGCCGCGCAGATGGTCCGAGTCCCCCAGATCCTCGTCAACGTGCGTGTCGCCCGCCGCGTCGAGCTCGACGAATCGGCTGACCTGGTCGCGGCCGTCCGGGAGGCCGAAGCCCGGCTGGGCGCCGGGGGACGTGTGCTGGTGCGCCCGTCGGGCACGGAGCCGCTCGTCCGCGTCATGGTGGAAGCCGACGCCCAGTCGGCGGCCGAGGACACGGCTGCAACTCTGCGCGACGTGGTCGAGCGGGAATTCGGCCTCGCCTGAGCGTCCGGAGAGGCCGCCGCACCCCGGCCCCTACCATTGGTGGGATGTGCGGCATCGTGTCGGTGGTCAGTCGCCGGGCCGGAGGTGAGCGGCCCGATCTCGGCGCCCTGCGTGCGGCGCTGGCCGGAGCCGAGTCGGCGCTGGCGGCGATCGGCCCGCCGTCCGTGGCCGCGCTGCGCGCCGTCGCGGACGAGCTGGAAGCCGTCGACGAGGCGTTGCGCGCCGCCGACGGAATCGGCGCCTTGGTCGATGACCCGGTGGGCCGCGTCGCGCTCGAGGGTCACGTGCTGCGGTGCACCGAGGCGCTGGCGACGATCGAGGCCGGGCTCGACGGCATGGTGGCGGACGGGCACGACATCGAGGCCGTCAACGCCGCGCTGATCGCGGCCAAGGACGCGCTGTGGGCGATCGGCAACGACCGGATCGGAGCCGCGCGTGCCGTCGAGGAGCTGTTCGGCGGCGTGCCCCCGAACCGAGCCTCCCTCGACGCCTTCTTCTCCATCCAGATCGCGCTGTCGGCGCTCGATCGGCTCGAAGTACGCGGCCGGGACTCGGCCGGGCTGCACGTGTTGGTGTTCGGCCACGGGCTCGATCTCGGCGACGAGACGATCGCCGAGATGGTGGCGCGCCGCTCGCGCGATCCGTTGTTCACGGCCGGTTCGGTCCGCGCCGCCGGCGGCCACCTGAGCTTCGTCTACAAGACCGCGGCCGAGATCGGCGAGCTCGGCGACAACACCGCGCGCCTGCGCGCGCAGATCCGTGACGACGAGTTGCTCCGCTTGGCCTTGCGTGCAGACGGCGCGCGGGCGTCGGTGCTCGCGCACACACGTTGGGCGAGCATCGGCATCATCTCCGAGGCGAATGCGCACCCCTTGAACCACGAGGAGATCCAGGGTGCTCGCGACGCCGAGCCCGGCGCGTACGTGATCGCCGCGCTGAACGGCGACGTCGACAACTACGCCGACCTCAAGGCGCTCGACGACTTGCGATTCCCGTCCGAGATCACGACCGATGCGAAGGTGATCCCGGCGATGGTCTCGCGGCGCATCGCCACCGGGACCGGCGCGGTCGAGGCGTTTCGCACGACGGTCGCGTCGTTCGAGGGCTCGGTCGCGATCGCGGCACAGTCGGCGGTCGATCCCGATCTGCTCATGCTTGCCCAACGCGGGAGCGGCCAGGCGCTGTACGTGGGGTTCGGGCCCGACGCGTTCGTCGTGGCGAGCGAGCCGTACGGCTTGGTCGCCGAATGCCGGCGCTACCTGCGCCTCGACGGGGAGGCGATGCTCGAGCCGGGCAACCCGGCAAGCCAGGGTCAGGTCGTGATCCTCGACCGGCGCCACGCCGGCCGCCTCGAGGGCGTCCGCCGGATGTCGTACGACGGGCGTGAGCTCCCGGTCACCGCACCCGATCTGCACGACACGCAGATGACCACGCGCGACGTCGACCGAGGCGATGCCGCGCACTACCTGCTCAAGGAGATCACCGAGGCACCGGCGTCGTTCCGCAAGACGCTGCGGGCGAAGATCGTCGAGCGCGACGGCCGGCTCGACGTGCAGCTCCCGGCCGAGGCCATGCCTGCGGCTGCCGTCGAGCGACTGCGATCAGGATCGATCCGGCGGGTGCTCGTCGTCGGCCAAGGCACCGCGGCGGTCGCGGGCCAGAGCGTTGCCCACGCGCTGCGCGGCGCCCTCGGCGACCGGCCGGTGGCCGTCGACGCGACGACCGCGACGGAGCTCTCGGGGTTCGGGCTCGGCGCCGACATGCGCGACACGCTCGTCGTCGCGATCTCGCAGTCCGGGACGACGACCGACACCAATCGCACCGTCGATCTGGCTCGCGGTCGCGGCGCGCTCGTGATCGCCATCGTCAACCGCCGCCAGAGTGATCTCGTCGACAAGGCCGACGGTGTGCTGTACACGTCCGACGGTCGCGACGTCGAGATGAGCGTCGCGTCGACGAAGGCCTTCTACGCGCAGGTCGCGGCGGGATTCCTCCTGGCGTTCGCGGTCGCGGTCGCGCTCGGTGCCGACGACCCGGCCGCGCAGGCGCATCGCCACGAGCGGCTCGTCGCGCTGCGCGAGCTGCCGGTCGCGATGCAGGAGCTGCTAGGCCGCCGCGCGGCCATCGGTGCGGCCGCGCAGCGCAGCGCGCTGTCGCGGCGCTCGTGGGCGGTCGTCGGCAACGGCGCCAACCGAGTGGCCGCGCAGGAGATCCGGATCAAGCTCTCGGAGCTCTGTTACAAGTCGATCGCGTGCGACGTCACCGAGGACAAGAAGCACATCGACCTGTCGGCCGAGCCGTTGATCATCGTGTGTGCGGCCGGGCTGCACGGTTCGAACGCCGATGACGTGGCCAAGGAGCTCGCCATCTACCGGGCGCACAAGGCGGCGGCCATCGCCATCGTCGACGACGGCGAAGGCCGGTTCTCGTCCGCGATCGACACGATCGCAGTACCGGTGGTGCACCCCGATGTCGCGTTCGTGCTCTGCACCATGGCGGGTCACCTCTTCGGTTACGAGGCGGCGCTCGCGATCGACGCGTCGGCGCGCCCGCTGCGCGAGGCTCGGGGCTGCATCGAGACCGCGCTGGCTGCGGCGCGCATCGGCGACGACCCGCTCGCCGCGCTGTCGGGTGCGCTCGCGCCGCACGCGGCGTCGTTCTTCGATGAGCTGCGCACGGGCAACTACGACGGCTGTCTCGAGGCGGCCACTGCGGTGCGGCTCGCCTCTCTGTTGCGGTACGCGACCTCGGTCGTCCCCCTCGACGTGTATCAAGTCGAGTTCGGCAAGGTGGGAACGCCGAGCACGGTCGTCGAGGACCTCACGGCCGCGCTGACGAAGGCGATCGAGGAGCTGACCCGGCCGATCGACGCGATCAAGCATCAGGCCAAGACCGTGACGGTCGGGATCTCGCGTTCCGACGAGACGCTGCTCACGGTGCCGCTCGTGCAGGAGGTGCTTGCGAGCGGCGCGCCGCGCGACAGCTTGACGTACCGCACGCTGCGCACGCTGGTCGCGCTCGACCCGGCGGTCGAGGGTGTCGTCGGGTGGACGCGTTACAACATCGCGGGCGAGACCATCAACGTCGTCGACCGTGGTGGGATCGCGCGCGACATACCGTCGCGCACCGATGCCAACCCCGCGCTGCGCGGCACCAAGCACCACGTCGCCGCCGAACGGGAGGTGACGGTCGTGCGAGGCCGCGCCGACGGCCGCACGCTAATCATCGTGCCCGAGGTGAAGGACAACCAGACCACGGGCCTGACGTTGGTACACGTTCGGTTCCGCGACCGGCTCGCGGGCGATGCCGCCCACCGGGTCCTCGAGGGATATCGCGATCGGTACCAGGCCATCGCCGACCAGGTGACCGAGACCGAGCCGGTCATGCATGACGACGTGCTGGCCGGCATCGACCTCGTCGAGCTCCTGACCGAGCCGGTCGTGCGGCTGGCCGATCACTGGCGCGCCTGAGCGCGATGCGGCCTGTCCTCACCCCGAGCGAGATGGGTGACGCCGACCGGCGCGCGATCGCCGGGGGAACGCCCGAAGCCGTGCTCGTCGAGCGAGCCGGGCGCGCGGTTGCGCGCCACGCGGTGCGCATGCTCGGCGGCACCTACGGGCGGCGGGTCGTGATCGTGTGCGGGAAGGGGAACAACGGCGCCGACGGGCTCGTCGCGGCCCGGCACCTGCGCGCGCGCGGGGCCGGCGTCGACGTGTTCTCGTTGGACGGCGATCTCGACCCGTCGAAGCTTCAACGCGCGCTGGAGCGCGCGCACCTGGCCGTCGACGCGATGTTCGGTACGGGCTTTCGGGGTGCTCTCGACGATGCCGCGGCCGGTGTCGCGGTCGCGTTCGCCGCGACCGGCGTCACCGTGCTCGCGGTCGACATCCCGTCGGGTGTCGACGGCGCGACCGGCGAGGCGCGCGGTCCCGCGGTGCGCGCGTCGGAGACCGTGTGCTTCGCCGCGCTGAAGCCCGGGTTGCTGTTCGAGCCGGGACGGACGTGCGCGGGCCGGGTGCGCGTGGTCGACATCGGGATCGACGCCGGGACACCGCCGTTGTGCGTGCTCGACGCGGCCGACCTGTCGCTTCCGCGGCGCGACGCGGCCGCGCACAAGTGGTCGGCCGGCGCGCTCGTCGTGGGCGGGTCGGTGGGCATGTTCGGTGCACCGTTGATGACGAGTCAGGCCGCGGCGCGCGCGGGCGCGGGGATGGTCGTGTGCGCGCTGCCCGGCGTCGAGGCCGCGGCACGCGCGAGCACCGCCGAGATCGTCACGCGCGCGCTGCCCGCGACTTCGACCGGCGCGCTCGACGCCGATGCGGCGGCCGAGGTCTTGAAGGACGCCGACCGCTTCGGCGCGGTCGCGATCGGGCCGGGGCTCGGGCGGGCCGACGCGACGCAGCACGCCGTGCGGAGCATCGTCGCCGAATGCCCGGTGCCGGTCGTCGTCGACGCCGACGCGCTGAACGCGCTCGCGGGCGACCCGGCGCCGCTCGCGGCCCGCGCCGCCGCGGAGCGCCCGCCCGCGATCTTGACGCCGCACGCCGGCGAGTACGCGCGGCTGGCGGGCGTGCCGATCGGCTCGGATCGCATTGCCGCCGCCCGGTCCCTGGCGGCCCGCACGCGGGCCATCGTGCTGCTGAAGGGGCCGGGGACCGTCGTCGCCGACCCGGACGGCCGGGCCGTCGTGAACCGCACGGACGGTCCGGCGCTCGCCGCGGCCGGCACGGGCGACGTGCTCACGGGGATCATCGCCGGGCTCCTCGCTCGGGGCGTGCCGCCCGCGGCGGCCGCGGCGACCGGGGCGTACGTGCACGGCCGCGCGGCGACGGCCGCCGGCACCGGCGACGATCTCGTCGCAGTCGACCTGATCGGCGCGCTGCACCCTACGCTGGAAGCGCTGCGGTCGGGACGTGATCCCTGGGAGGACTGAATGCCGGGCGCCACGTTGGTGCGTGACGTGATGTCGACCACGTTGTGGACGCTCCAGCCCGACGAGAAGGTGGAGGCCGCGGCCGACAAGCTCGCCGAGAAGGGCGTCGGTGCCATGCCCGTCGTCGACGCGGCGGGTGCGCTGCTCGGCATGTTGCGCGACGACGATCTCATCGTGTCGGAAGCGCGCGTGCACGCGCCGACGTTCATCAACTTCTACGGCCTCGGGATGGCGTTCCCCGGCGAGATGAAGCACCTCGAGCACGAGCTCAAGAAGATCGCGGGTGCGACCGTCGCCGACGTGATGGACGCCGATCCGCCCACCGTCGGTCCCGACGACACGCTCGAGGACGTCGCGACGATCATGCACGAACGCGGGGTCAACAGCATCCCCGTGGTCGATGCGGCCGGGAAGCTGGCCGGCATCGTGGCTCGGGCCGACCTCGTTCGCTTGATCGCGCGGACGACCTAGCGGTGGACGCGTACCGGCCCGTTTGGGCGGAGATCGATCTCGAAGCGGTGCGGGCGAACGTGCGGGCGCTGCGCGCGCTCGTGTCCCCTGCAGCCGTCTGCGCGGTCGTGAAGGCCGACGCGTACGGTCACGGCGCGGTGCCGGTGGCGCGGGCCGCGATCGATGGCGGCGCCGCGGCGCTCGCGGTCGCGCTCGTCGAAGAGGGAGTGCAGTTGCGCGACGCGGGGATCACGGCCCCGATCGTCGTGCTGTCGGAACCGGTGCCGGCCGCGGCCGAGTCCGTCGTCGGGCACGGGCTCACGCCCGTCGTCTACACGGAGGCGGGAATCGACGCTCTGGCGAAGGCGGCGGCCGGGGCCGTGACCGGTGATCCCGTCGCCGTGCACCTCAAGGTCGACACGGGAATGCACCGCGTCGGCTGCGCACCGGCCGATGCGGTCGAGCTCGCGATGCACGTGGTCGAACGCTCCGAGCTCCGGCTCGCGGGCGTGTGCACGCATCTCGCGGTCGCCGACGAACCGGAACATGCGTTCACGGCGGAGCAGCTGCGCCGGTTCGGCGAGGTCGTTGCCGCGCTGCGGCGGCGCGGAATCGACCCGGGGACCGTGCACGCCGCGAACACGGCAGGCGCGATCTCCGCGCCCGACGCGCGCTTCGACATGGTGCGCGCGGGCATCGGCATCTACGGCATCGCACCGTCCCCGGCGCTCGCGGGCGCGGTGACGCTCGTCCCGGCGTTGTCGGTCAAGGCACGCGTGTCGCACGTGCAGCAGCTCGATGCGCGGGCACGAATCTCGTACGGGTTGCGCTACGAGACGCCGGGACGCACACGCGTGGTGACCGTGCCGATCGGCTACGCCGACGGTGTCCCCCGGGAGCTCTCCCATCGGGGCGGCATGGTGCTCGTCCGCGGCGAGCGCTTCCCGATCGCCGGCACCGTGACGATGGACCAGCTCATGGTCGACGTGGGGACCGCGCCGGCCGAGGTCGGCGACGAGGTCGTGCTGATCGGCCGGCAGGGCGATGCCGAGGTCACCGCCCAGGAGTGGGCCGACCGCATGGACACGATCGCGTACACGATCGTGTGCGGGATCGGACCGCGTGTGCCGAGGAGGTACATCGGATGAGTGCCTGGAAGCGGCTCGGGATCGCGACGGCCGCCG
>DATMUX010000161.1:0-6499 GCA_035563695.1 Acidimicrobiia bacterium | reverse complement strand
GCCGGACTGGCGCGCATTGCGGAAGTGCGGCTCGAGCTCGATCGAGTCGAGCGACACGAACGCATACACGACCTCACGTACCTTGCCCGCGCGGCACAGGAGCCCGACGTCGGGCCCGCCGTACGAGACGACGCGCAGGTCCTTCACCGACGACCGGCACAGCGCGCGCACCAGCGCCATGGGCTTGCGGCGCGAGCCCCAGCCGCCGATTCCGACGGTCATGCCGTCTCGCACCTCGCCGATGACATCGTCGATCGTGACTCGCTTGTCGGGAACCACATTTCTCCGTTCTCGCGGCCTCCGTGCCGGTGGGCGCCCGATCGTAGGCCGGAGCGCTCGGTTCTAGTCGAACGGGTCGGAGCGCAGCTCGGGGCGTCCGGCGTTGGCGCAGAGCACGAACCGGTGCGCGCTCGCCGCGTGGCGCATCGGGTCGAACCAGCGCGACCGGTACCGGTGCACGCCTTCGACGACGCCGAGCGCCGTCACGTCGATCGCACCGTAGGCGTCGCGGGCGACGATCGCGCCACGCTCGTCGACGACGTGCACCATCGGCTCGTGCCAGTGCAGGTTGCCCGGGGGCACGTCGCACCATTCGATCTCCCAGTAGCCGTCCTCGGTCGGCGTCGGATCGACGAAGCGGGCCGGGACGCGGAAGCGGCGCACCGTCGCGTCGCCCGGATCGGGGCGGGCGAGGTAGCGGTGCACGTGCAGGTCGAAGCGCCGTTCGGGCATCGGCTCGGACACGTGTGTGTGCTCGCCCACGTCGCTCGCGAGACGCGCGGCCTGGGCCGCGAGGAACTCGAGGGTCTTCGGTCCGTAGATCGTGTGCCCGCCCTCGTAGTACTGGCGCGCGTACTCCTCGGGCGTGGTGACGTACCCGCTGTACTCGTTGGCGACGCTCGAGACGATCACGCGCTCGCCGCCGACGGCGTGCGCGATGCGCCGTCCCGATTCCACCGTGATCTCGAACGGCAGACCGACGATCGTCGTGTCCGCGATGCACAGCACCTGCACCGGGAGCACGCGCGGGAAGCCCGATGTCGGCAGCACCAACGGTTGCAGCCAGCGAGTCCCGAGCACCCACTTCTGCGCGTGCGGGTTTCGGGCACGGAACCACGGTTTGGGCGTCCCGGCCCGAAACGGTGGCAGACGGTGGATGACCGGGGTCGGGTTCTCCTTCGCGCCCGCGATCAGTGCTGCGCCGACCGCGGGGCGGTCGGGCAGCTCGACGCGCGCGATGCGACGCTCGTGATCGAGGTCGAGCTCTCGGAAACCACACGCCAGCTCCACGTCGGCCGAGAGCGCGGCGCCGAGCTCCTCGTACAGGACCGCGGCTCGTGCGCCGATCCCGCGACCGATCCGGGCGGTCTCCAAGTGCCCGGCGAGCCCGGGCCGTATCGCGGGCGCGACATCGCCGTGGGTCGCCTCCATCGTGCCCACGATCGGCCGGCGACCGTGCCTGCGCTCGATCCGCGCCGCGAGCTCGTCGGCGAGATAGCCCCAAACATCGGCGTTGTACTCGTGCGTGTGCTGGGAGATGCCCGTGCCGTGCACCGAGAACACGACGGCGGCCGCGAGCGGATCGCCTTCGGCGGTGTCGGCGCGAATCAGGTGGAGGGCGGGGTTGATCGCGACGAACTTGCGCTGGGGCTCCTCCCGCGTGTCGGCGACGTTCTCGTTGTGGACGTAGGGATCGAGCGACCGGTTGCGCGTGAGGCCGTACACCGGTGTCGATCCGATCGCGACCCGAGCCGGCACGCGCGTGTCGTGCGCGTGCACGACGGCCGACGCGATCTGGTCGACGAGGAATTGCGTCCACGCCGGATCGAAACCGGCGCGGTTCGACGCGAAGCGATTGTAGAAGTCGGTGCCGAGGAATTGGCCCGGCCCGGCGTGCGTGTGCGTGGCGCCGATCATCAGCCCGGCAAGAGGCACGTCGGTGCGGCCGGCGATCGCGTCGGCCACGAGGTGCTGGACGACGGCCGATCCGCCGAGCAGGTCGCA
The DNA here is from genome assembly GCA_035563695.1 of Acidimicrobiia bacterium. Classification (GTDB taxonomy): domain Bacteria; phylum Actinomycetota; class Acidimicrobiia; order IMCC26256; family PALSA-610; genus DATMUX01. The sequence goes on along the minus strand of DATMUX010000161.1, from coordinate 4,495 downwards.
CTGCACGATCGCGAGCGACGACGTCCCGGCGCGCAGGTGGAGCACGCGCGCGTGCAGGCGCGTGCGGAACCCGTTGCCGTCGTGTGCGTTCGACGAGTATCCGGCCTTGGGCATGCCGGGCGGGGGAGTGATGTCGGCCTCGGCCGCGCCCGCGAGCAGGCCTTCGACGGCCGGCAGGTTTGCGGGCGGCCGCGGGCGCACCGAGAAGCGGGCGCGCTTCAGGTCACCGGAGTCGAACGGATCGAGCACGCCCACCCGGGCATGTTGCCATGCACTACTCGGCACGCGCCGGGAGGAACCGGACGCGCGGGCAGTGCACCTTCATCTGCAGATCGCAGCCACTGCAGACCCAGGTCTCGTCGTGTTCCCGGCGCCACATCGTGGCGCCGCAGCCCGGGCACCGCTCCTGCCAGTACGCGCACTCGAAGCCGGCAAGCCGTGACGAGGTGAGCGGGCAGCCCTTGCCCTCGCACACCGGCCACTGCGCGTCGGGCACGATCGCGAGCTCGGGGCACTTCGGCACGCAGTCGCGGCAGTCGTTGCAGAGGAACGGGTCGATGGTGAAGAGACCGAGGAACGAGTCGGTCTTCGTCAGCGCGCCGCGGGAGCACGAGTACTCGCACCCGCCGCAGCCGATGCAGAGATCTTCGATGACCTTGAAGCTCATCCCGCCGCTCGCGTGCTACCGCGGAGCCGCGACGTCTTGCGGGTGGAACTCGCGGAGCTCACCCATGCAGTCGGCGTGCACCCACGGCGCGACGTCGACCCGGGTCGATGCGGTCGTGAGCTCGTACTCGCGGCCGTTCCACTCCCACCACCCGTACGGCAGGTCGAGCACGCGGGTCAGCGGTTTCCCGCACTGCGGACAGCTCGGTGCGCTCATGCTGTTGGCTCCTCCTTCTTTGGGTCGCCTCCGCGCTCCGCTCCCCTCCGGTCGCTGCGCTGTCGGCTCCCGTTCTCTATACGGCCGCGAGGTGCAGGCGGGCCGCACCGTCGAAGAACTCCTGCAGGCTCTGGTTGAACCGCGAGAACTTGTCGACGCCCATCGGATCGGCGCCGCCCAGGCGGATCCGCTCACCGAGCAGCGTCAGGCTGTTCAGTGTGTACCCGCCCGTGGCCGCGCCGTGCGCGCGGATCTCGTCGAACATGTCGCGCCAGGCCGCGACGTCACCGTCGAGCCAGCAATCCGCGTCGCGTTCGTCGCCCTCGACCGACGCCAGCACGCGACACCGCAGTCCGTCGAACACGAGACGCACCCGCTCGGTCTCACGAGGGGAGCGCATGACGCACACGAGATCGAGCTCCAGCTCACCGAGCGGTGTGAACCGCTCGGGGTGCGTGTTCATCTCCTTCGCCATGCCGTCGAACAACTCGATCGTGTCGACGTGCGTCATGTCGCTCTCCCTTCGCATCACGCAACCATCGCCCGGATCTTCTCGGGATCGATCCCGAGCAGATCAAGCGGTATCTCGGTGCGATCCAGCCGGCTGATGCCCGCCCGCTCGCAGCGGGCGAGGTACGACGTGAACTGTTTCGCGATGAGCTCGCCCTGCATCGGGAAACCCTTGTCCTCGACGTGCTCCACGCCGCCGGCGAGCAGCACCGCGAGCGCGGAGCCGAGGTCGGGGCTCGTGCCGAACTCGGTGAGCACCATCTCGCCGTGATCGAGGGCCGCGTGGATCTCGTCGGCGACGTCCGGGTCCTGCTCGATCGCGTAGCGGATGTGCATCGTGCCGTACGCGACGTGGCGAGCCTCGTCCTGCATCGCCATCCGGAAGATCTTCTTCTCGACGGGACCGGGCGCGATCAGCTCCCCCTGGCGGAACAGATCGAGCACGAAGCCTTCACCGAGCAGGTGCATGAGCGCGGTCGCCTGCGTGTACGTCTTGGCCTCGATGATCGTGCGCAGCAAGCTGCTCGGACCGGCACGCGACTTGAGCAAACCGCCGCCGTTGGCGAGCGCGCGCTTGCGGAACACCTCACTGTGGCGCGCCTCGTCCATGATCTGCGTGCACAGGAACATCTTCGCCTCGAGGAAGTCGTGGTTCATCCGCCACATCCACTTGGCAGGGAGGTCGGACGCGATCATCTCGACCTCGGCGAGCGTGGTGCACACCTGGCAGATCGCGTGCTCCACATCGTCGGGCAGCTCCTGCAGGTCGCCCCACGGGATGTCGCGCGTCGCCGAACACTGCCGGGCGACGGCTTCCTCGTACAGCTCGCGCACGTTCTCGGCCCACACGTCCGACTTCTTGTTGAGGATGTAGCCCATGTCGGGCGTCTCGCCCTCGATGTCGGCGCCGCGCGGCGCCATCGAGCGGTGTGCGGGCCGGTCGGGGACCTCGCCGTAGTCGCCCACCGCGATGTCCATCATCGTCAGGCCGCGGGGCCCCGGCTTCGGGCGCACGCCCCATTCGCTGCGCACGCCGCGCAGCCACGCCCAGTCGAGCGGCTCTCCCACCGGCGATTCTTTCGGCAGGTCGCTGTAGTCGGTGTCGGTGACGGCCATGGGCGCGCACCTCCCTGGCGAGGCGTGAGCGGTTGGGTGTCTCTCGGAATCTGACGGACCCGTCAGGGTCCCGCCAGGGCCGGAGGTCCGTGCCGCGCCCCGCGCCGCGAGGGCCGTACGGCCGTTACGGCGTGTAGACGCAGGTCGCGGGCAGCGACGACCAGTCGAGCGCGATGCCGAAGACCCGCTGCGCGTTCGTCTCTAACAGCTTCTGCTGCTCGTCGGCGGGCACGTGGGCGAGCGCGGTCTCGATCGCCTTGCGCGAGTGCGGGTATGTCGACGTCGGGTGCGGGAAGTCGGCTTCCCACATGATGTTGTCGACGCCGATCATGTGGCGCAGCTCGATCCCGCTCGCCTCGAACCAGAAGTTCACGTAGCACTGGCGCCGGAAGTACTCGGACGGCCGCATCGTCATACCCTCGTCCCAGAGGTGCTGCGCCTCGTACTGGTGGTCGGCCGTCTCGAGCAGGTACGGCACCCAGCCGAGCCCGCTCTCGACGGAGATGAACATCAGCTCGGGGAAGCGCTCCAACACGCCCGAGAACAACAAGTTCGCCATGACCTGCACGTTGCTCGTGATCGCGAGTGTGGAGGTCATCGCCAGAGCCGTGAAGCTCTCGTAGCCCTCCCACATGTCGCGGTTCGTCTTCGCGGATCCGATATGGAGCGCCACGGGCATACGCATCTCCTGCAACGCCGCCCACAGCGGGTCCCAGTACCGGTCGTTGAAATGCGGGAAGCCGTAGACGTGCGGGGCGGCTGTCCACACGACCGCTTTGTGCCCGAGCGCGTGCGCGCGCCGCACCTCGGCAACCGCGAGCTGCACGTCCCACATCGGGATCAGGCACTGCGCGAGGTACCGCGGGCTCGTCCCCGTCCACACCTCGGCGAGATAGTCGTTGTACGCGCGTATGCACGCGAGGCGCAGGTCGGGTGCGCCCTTGGTCGACACGAACGGTCCGCCGCCGAACCCCGCGGCTTGTGGGAACAGCACCTCGGCGCACACTCCGTCGCGGTCCATCTCCTTCAGGCGCGCCGCCGGATCCCACGCCGCGGCCGGCGCTTCCTCGAAGAACTTGATCGCGCCGCGGTCGGGCAGCATCGCGGCCACACCCGTGCCGACCTTGCGGACCCGCTCGCCCGCGTACACCCACCAGTGCTCGCCGTCGAGCACCTCGAGATGCGGGCAGTCGGCCCGGAACCGCTCGGCGACGCGGGTCGTCCACGTGTCCTTGTGCTCCCACGCGTGGTCGTCGGTCGAGATCGGGTAGATGTCCATCCGGTTACGTTGCCCCGGCCCCTCGAGCGCGGGCAAGGGACTCTTTCCTCTTTGGGTGCTAGAACCCGGGACCGATGGACGAGCTGCGTTTCGACGGGCAGGCAGTGATCGTGACCGGGGGGTGTCGCGGGATCGGGCGGGGGATCGCGGCGCGGTTCGCCGAGGCCGGCGCGCGGGTGCTCGTGTGCTGCCGGCACGAGCCCGAGTCGCTGCCGTCCGGCGTCGAGTTCGTCGCCGCCGATGTGCGCGAGCCCGAACAGGTCGACGCGGTGGTCGCCGAGTGCATGCGGCGGTTCGGCCGTCTCGACGTACTGGTCAACAACGCCGGCGGTTCGCCTCCGGCCGACACCGCGACGGTCTCGCCGCGCTTCACGGCCGGGATCATCGCGTTGAACCTGACCGCGGCTCTGGTGTGCGCGCAGAAGGCCAATGCCGTGATGCAGGCGCAGGACGGCGGCGCGATCGTCAACATCGCGAGCGTGAGCGGCGTGCGGGCGTCGCCCAACACTCTCGCGTACGGCGCGGCGAAGGCCGGACTGTTGAACGCGACCAAGACGATGGCCGTGGAGTTCGCACCGAAAGTGCGCGTGAACGCGGTCGTCGTCGGCCTGGTCGTCACCGAGCAGGCGCATCTCTTCTACGGCGACGACGAGGGGATCGCCGCGGTCGGGGCCACGGTTCCGCTGGGGCGGATGGCCGACCCGTCC
>DATMUX010000160.1:0-2416 GCA_035563695.1 Acidimicrobiia bacterium | reverse complement strand
GGTCGGCGCGGGCCAGGAGGTCGTGTTGCGGGCCGTCGCCGAGGTTCCCGATGGTACGGGCGCCATCGTGAGCGTGGAATGGGATGTCGATGGTGCGGAGCGTTTCCCGATCCGAGACTCCGTCGACCTCGCACCGCTCGTGGTCGCCGAGCGGCGCGCCTCGTTCGCGGCGCCCGGGACGTACTTCCCGACGGTCCGCGTCACGTCGCAACGTGACGCCGACGCGGGCACTGCGTACGCCCGGATCCAGAATCTCGCGCGCGTGCGCGTGGTCGTCGGTGGCGGCTGACCGGGCGCGCTGATACCGTCCGCCCGTGCGCGAATTCTCGGGAAGACGCGCGGTCGTGTCCGGCGGCGGTTCCGGGATGGGCCGCGAGCTCGTGTGCCAACTCGCCGCAGAGGGGTGTCACGTGGCGGCGTGCGACGTGTCGGAAGAAGCACTTGGCGAGACCCGCGCGCTCGCCGAGCAAGGTGCGCCGGCCGGCACGCTCGTCACCACGTTCGTTGCCGACGTCTCGAACGAGGCGCAATGGCACGAGTTCCGCGATCACGTGGCGAGCGAACACGGCACCGCGCACATCAATCTGCTGTTCAACAATGCCGGCATCGGGGGCGGGGGCAGCTTCGTCGTCGAGGACCGCGACCAGTGGGAGGCGACGTTCAACGTGTGCTGGGGCGGCGTCTACTTCGGGTGCCGCACGTTCCTGCCGATGCTCATCGCCGCCGAGGAAGCGCACATCGTCAACACCAGCAGCGTGAACGGTTTCTGGGCGTCGCTCGGACCGATGAGGCCGCACACCTCGTACAGCGCCGCGAAGTTCGCGGTGAAAGGCTTCACCGAGGCGCTCATCACCGACCTCCGCTTCAATGCACCGCATGTGCACGCATCGGTGGTGATGCCCGGTCACATCGGCACGGGCATCGTGCTCAACTCGTTGCGTTACTTCGGCCTCGACCCGAAGCACCTCGACGAGGAACAGCTGGCGCAGCTTCGGGAGCGGCTCACCGCCCAGGGCATCGACGCGTCGGCCGCGTCCGACGAGGATCTGCGCAACGGGATGCAGCTCCAAGCCGACATGTTCCGCGACCTGGCACCGACGACCGCCGCGCAAGCGGCCACGATCATCCTCGACGGCGTGCGCGCCGATCGCTGGCGCATCCTCGTCGGCGCCGACGCCGAGCAACTCGACCTCCTGGTGCGCGAGATGCCCGAGGAAGCGTACGAGCCGACGTTCATGGAACAGATGCGCGCTCGAGGCATCTTCGGAGCGATGCCTCTGTAATGGCGGCGGCCACCCGCTTCGGCTTGGACCCTCCCGGCGTGGCACCCCTTCGGAAGCGACACGCGCGCACCCGTGCGCGCGCGAACGCACGCACCGGTGCGCGCGGAGCTCTCTACGGGAGACCTGGTCGAGCGGCGGGCAGCATCGCCCGGCGAAGTCTCGACGGGCGGGGGCCGACGCCGGACGAGATGGCGTTGGCTCGGACGAATCCCGGAACCGGCGTCGGCAACCTCCCCCAGGCAAACCTAGCCAAGCGGCAGCCGAAACAGAAGAGGCCTGAGGACCCTGTTCGGCGTTGTCATCCGAATACGGCCTGGTCAGTCGCCCTCCTTAGTGAGACGCCTTTCATCTTGCGGCGCAAGTTCGGTTAGTGATCAGAAGTTTTGTGTCGCCGTTGGGGTGTGGTTGGTCTGCGTTCAGGGTGTGGGGGGACTCTGTGTCCTGGGTTGTGGGACACGTATGGGCGGGACCCGGACACGTTCCCATGCGTTGGTGTTTGCGCGCGCAAGGACGAGTCCACCATTCGGATGCGAGGTTGCGCGATGGTGATCTCGGGGAGGTTGGGGGTCGTGAAAGTGGGGTATTCGATGGCTGAGGTAGTGGATCTGGAGTCGGTGCGCGGTCGGCGGGGGGTGATGTCGCCGGCGGCGATTGCGTCGGCGCAAAAGGAGCGAGCGGCGATCTCGTTGCGGGAGCAGGGCTTGAGTTTCGATGAGATCGCGCGCCAGTTGGGGTTTCATGATCGCAGTGGTGCGCGCAAGGCGGTGGAGCGGGGGTTGTCGCGCTGGTTGCGCGAGACGGATGAGGGGCTGCGTGCGAGGGAGTTGGCGCGTATCGAGATGTTGGTCGATCGGTTGTGGCCGTTGATCGATCGCGACGAGCCGGATTGGAAGGCGTTCGATCGCTACATGAAGTTGGTGGAGTATCGGGCGAAGATTACGGGACTGTTTGCGAAGCCTCGCAGCGTTCCGGAAACGTATCCGGTTGCGCCGGCGCCGACCGGTCCGGACAAGGCCGCAGCGACAGTCCGGTTCAAGGAGCTCACGGACGGCCTGTGGGAGAGCATGGTGGAGGGTGGCTATTTGGGTAGTGCCGACGTGGCGTATGACGACGAAGAGGATGACCGCCGCGAT
>DATMUX010000159.1:0-6802 GCA_035563695.1 Acidimicrobiia bacterium | reverse complement strand
GGGCCGCGCGCAGCACCTCCGACCGGTTCGCCCGCAGCGCGAGGTAGTCGGCGGGCGACGCGAAGTAGGTGCGGAAACCCGCGGCGACCCGGTCCAGGTAGAGCTGCGGGTGGCGGCGCACGTAGCGCACGACGTCGCGCTCGTACTGCCGGGAGATGGCGATGTACGCGCGATTGTTGTAGTTGGGAAGCCCGTCGTCGGTCATCTCGTCGAGTGCGGGAACACCCGTGTGCGGTTGCGCCGCCCCGTAGCGGTCGAGGCCCACGAACGGAACGATCAGCGCCTGGCGGGACAGGTAGCCCGACGCGACGTCGGCGCGCAGCTCGGGCGATTGGTCGCGGAACATCATGTGCGCAAGGTTCATGCCCAGCCAGCTGCTGGCCGAGGGGTCGCCGAAGAGCATCTCGTTCTTCAGGTAGAGGCCGGCGACGAGCGCGCACGGGAGACCGATCGCGACGGCGGCCGCGCGCCGTTGCTGCCGCGAGCACCCGGCGAACAGCAGCGCGCACGCGGCCACGACGACCACGAGATGGAAGGTGGCCCGGGTCAGGGCGAGCAGCGCGAGCGCGCCACTACACCCCGCGGCGTACCGGAGTGCACGCGTCCGAAAGAACCGTGCGAAGCACAACGTCGCGACGCACAGCAGCAGCGCGACGGGGTACGTGTAGAGCGGCCAGTTCTCGTACAGCACCGTCATCGGGCTCACGGCGAACACCACGGTGGCCCAGAACGCGGCCGCGTCGGGCACTGCGAGCTCGCGCAGCAGCGCGAACATCGTGAGCGCGAGCGCCAGCCCCATCGCGATGTACACGGACGCGAACACGAAGCTGCGGCCCAACGGCACGTGCAGGAGCACTCCGTAGAGTGCGTTGAGCAGCGGCGGCTGCGCGTTCAGGTACCAGAGGCTGCGAACGAGGTCGTGCTGCAAGAGATGCTGGGGCAGCAGCTGAATCATCGTGATACGAGGCCCGATACCGAATCGCACCCCCGCCGCGTAGTAGGCGACGCGGCTCACGACGAACACCGCGATCAGCGCGGCGGTGAACCGGCGCCGCCGCACTCGCGCACTCGGCCGGCGCCGCTCCGGCGCCTCTTGCCGCGAGACCGATGGAGCCGGATGTGCAACGGTTGGAGCGCTCAGAGCTCGTCCTGGTCGAAGAACGCGCCCTCCTCGTCGGCGTCGGCCTCGTTGACGACCGGCGTCGGCGCGTGGGCTTGCAGCCGCTCCCGGCCCTTCTGCACCTGTTGCATCGTGCGGTCGAGGACGACCTCGAACGCGGCGAGCTTCCGGTCGACGTAGTCTTCGGCCTCGTGGCGGATCGCCGCGGCGTGGCGCTCGGCGTCCTCGATGATCTCCTCGCTCGTCCGCCGGGCGGCGCGCACGAGCTCGTTCTTCTCGACCATGCGCTCGGCCCGCACCCGCGCCGCTTCGATCAGGCGCTCGGACTCGTTCCGGGCGCGCTCGAGCACCTGCTCCCGCTCTTTCAGCAGCCAGCGCGCCTCGCGCAGCTCCTCCGGGAGGCCGTCGATTGCCTCGGCCAGGATCGCGCCGAAGTCGTCGCGATTGATCGAGACGGAGGCCGACATCGGCAGCTTGCGCGCGCTCTCGAGGATCTCGCGCAGCTGCAGCAGGAGCGCCGCGGTATCGGGAACCTTCTCCGGTTCGTCCTCGAGCATCTCAGGCGTCCTTTCCCCGGAACATCTCGACCAGCCGGTCCTTCACGTGGTCGGGAACCATGCCCGATACGTCGCCCCCGAAGCGTGCCACCTCGCGAACGAGGCTCGAAGACAAGAAGGAGTACTGCGGACTCGTCGACAGGAAGAACGTGTCGATCCCGGACAGGCGCTGGTTCATCTGCGCCATCTGCAGCTCGTAGTCGAAGTCGGAGACGGCCCGCAGGCCCTTCACGATCGCCTCGGCCCCGTGCTCCTTGGCGAAGTCGACCAGCAGCCCTTTGAAGAACTCGATCCGCACGTTCGCGACGTGCGCCGTGGCCTCCTTCAGCATCTGCTGGCGTTCTTCGAGGCTGAACAGCGACTGGGTCTTCTGGGGGTTGCGGATCACGGCGACGATGATCTCGTCGAAGTGCCGGGCGGACCGCTCGATGATGTCGAGGTGGCCGAGTGTCACCGGGTCGAACGATCCCGGGCAGAGGGCGGTCGCCACGCAGTCTCCCCGTCGACAAGGCGCACCCGAAGGTGCACCGGCTCGAGTCAGGCGGTGGTTCCGCCCGGTCGCGAACCGACTTCACGAAACAGGAACGCCAGAAGCGTATCTCCGAAGGTCCGCTCCCAGCCGCACGACCAACCCGGGGGTGCCTCGACGGGGCGCCGCGCCGGCCGCTCGACTGTCACGATCGCGTCCGCCGCGACCCAGCCGGGTCGAGCCAGGGCGACCAGCATCGAGGTCACGGTCTCGTCGGTGGTGCCGTATGGCGGGTCGGCCATCACGAGCCCGAACGGCGCCTCGGCCGGGGGCCCGCCGGCGAGGAAGCGCCCGACGTCGCCCGCGACGAGCCGCAGACGCTCGCCGAGCGCGAGGAGCTCGACGTTGGCGTTGATCGCGTCGACCGCGGCCCGGGAGTGCTCGACGACGACCGCACGGGTCGCGCCGCGCGAGAGCGCCTCGATGGCGAGCGCGCCGCTGCCCGCGTAGAGGTCGAGGACCGTCGCGCCCACGACGGCGTCGCGCGCATCGAGCGCGGAGAACATCGCCTCGCGCACCATGTCCTTCGTGGGGCGCACGTCGTCGCCCGCAGGCGTAACGAGGCGGCGACCGCGCGCAGTTCCCGCGATCACGCGCATACCCCGGGCACCGCGCCGGGACGTCACGACTTGAAGAGGAACTCGACCGCGTCGCCCAACAAGTCCTCGACCTCCTCGCGCAGCTGGCCGTGGCGTGCGAGGTCGGGGTCGCGATCGAGGACGTCCTCGGCCACGCCGCGTGCCTCGATGACGACGGGCTCGTCTCTCGGCACGCGGCCGAGCTTGAGATCGCTGAACCCCGACTGGCGCTCGCCGAACACTTCCCCCGCACCGCGGATCTCGAGGTCCTTCTCGGCCAGTGCGAACCCGTCGGTGCTCGCGGCCATCGCCTCGAGACGCTGCTCGCCTTCGGGGGTCGTCGGGTCGGCGAACAAGAAGCAGTACGACTCGTCGCCCCCGCGCCCCACGCGCCCCCGCAGCTGGTGCAGCTGCGACAGCCCGAACCGGTCGGCGTCCTCGACCACCATCACCGTCGCGTTCGGGACGTCGACACCGACCTCGATCACCGTCGTCGCGACGAGCACGTCGAGATCGCCCACCCGAAACGCCCGCATCACGGTTTCTTTGTCCTTCGACGGCATCTGACCGTGCAACAGGCCGACGCGCAGGTCGTGCAGCTCCTCGGCCTGCAGGCGCTCGAACTCGGCCGTCGCGGCCTTGGCCTCGACCTTTCCCTTCTCCTCCACCAGCGGGCACACCACGTACGCCTGGTGACCGGCCGCCACCTCGGCGCGCAACCGTTCCCATGCGGCCGCGTGCTCGAGCGGGCTCGGCCCCACCACCTGCGTCGCGATCGGTGTGCGCCCCGGCGGCATCTCGCGCAGCTCGGAGCGGTCCAGGTCGCCGTAGACGAGCATCGCCGCGGTGCGCGGGATCGGCGTCGCGGTCATCACGAGGACGTCGGGCTCGTCACCCTTGCCCCGGAGCAACGCCCGCTGCTCGACACCGAAGCGGTGTTGCTCGTCGACCACGGCGAGACCGAGGCGCGAGAACTGCGCGTCGCCGTAGAGCAACGCGTGCGTGCCCACGAGCACGTCGACCTCTCCCGCGGCGAGCCCTGCCGCGATGCGGCGCCGTTCCGCGGCCGTCGTCCGGTTCGTGAGCAGCTCGACGCGCACCGGCCGGTCGGCGAGCAGCGTGCCCTGCGCGGGCACCGACAGGCCGTCGAGGAGGCGCACCGACCCGAGGTAGTGCTGCTCGGCCAGCACCTCCGTAGGGGCCATGAACGCGCCCTGGTAGCCGCCCTGCACCGCCATCAGCAGCGCGGCCAGCGCGACGACCGTCTTGCCCGAACCGACGTCGCCCTGTAACAGGCGGTGCATCGGGGCCGCACCGGCCATGTCGCGCGCGATCTCGGCGATCGCGCGCCCCTGATCACCGGTCAGCGGGAACGGCAACGCGGCGACGAACGCGTCGACGAGCGGCCCGTCGATTCGGTGACGGATGCCGGATTGCTCGGCCTCCAGCGCGCGCTTGCGCGCGACGAGCCCGACCTGCATGCGCAGGAACTCGTCGAAGATCAGGCGGCGGCGCGCCGCGCCCAGCTCGGCCATCGACTCGGGGCGATGAATGGCGCGCAGCGCGGTGCCGCGATCGACGAGGTCGTGGCGATCGCATACCGACTCGTCGAGCGGGTCGGCGAACCCGCGGGCGGCGCAACGCGCCAGCGCATCGGCAACGAGCGCGCGCAGCTGCCACGTGAAGACCTCGGCCTTCCCGGACTGCGGGTACACCGGGACGATGACGCCGGTCTTCTCGTCGGTCACTCCGGCCCGCCCGACGACGTCGACGACGGGGTTCGTCATCTGCCGCTTGCCGCGGTACACGTCGAGCTTGCCGAAGAACGACGCCTCGGTGCCGGCACTCAGCTGCTTCTCGCGCCACGGCTGGTTGAAGAACGTGATGTTCAGCAGTGACGTGCCGTCGTAGACGACCGCTTCGACGAGCGCGCGGCGCTGCTTCGTGCGCCGGCCGCGGATCGTGCGCACCTCGGCGAAGATCGTGGCTTCCTCGCCGACCTTCAGCGCGGCGATGTCGGCCTTCTTGGTGCGGTCGACCCACCGCCGCGGGTAGTGCTGCAACAGGTCGAGCACGGTGTGCAGCTCCATGTCGGCGAGCCGCGCCTCGAGTGCGTCGCCGACACCCTTCAGCCGCGCGAGTGGGATGTCGCGCAGGTGCGCGAGCGTCAACGGAGGGTCGCCGCCGGGCAAGCCTCGACTACTCCACGCCGACGAGGTACGGGTACAGCGGCTGGCCGCCGTCGTGGAACTCCACCTCCACGTGCGGGAACGCCAGCTCGATGTGCTCGCGAATGCGCTGCGTCTCGCTCGCGGGCGCATCCGCGCCGATCAGGACCGTGATGATCTCGCTGTCGTCGTCGACGAGTGATTCGAGGAGCTTGAACACGGCGTCGGTCGGCGACGTCGCGGCCGCGACGAGACCATCACGCGACAGCGCGATCCAGTCACCTTCGCGCACGTCGGCTCCGTTCACCGACGCGTCGCGCACCGCCTGCGTCACCTCGCCGGTGCGCACTCGTTCGAGCGCCGCGTGCATCGCGTGCGAGTTGTCGTCGATCTCGGCGTTCGGGTCGTACTCGACGAGCGCGGCGAGCGCCTCGGGGACGGAATGCGTAGGCACGACCGCGAGGTTCTTGCCGGTCAGCTCCTGGACCTGCTGCGCCACCGCGACGATGTTCTTGTTGTTGGGGAGCACCACGACCGCGTCGGCATGGCATGCCTGCACTGCTTCGAGGATCTGCGCGGTCGACGGGTTCATCGACTGCCCGCCGGCCACGACCTGCTGCACCCCCAGGCTCGTGAGGAGCCGGCGGATGCCCTCACCGACCCCGACCGCGACGACCGCCGTCGTGACCGCGCGAGGGGGCTGCATCCCCGCCATCACTTCCGACTCGCGCACCCACCGTTCCTCGTCGACCTGCTCGACGAGGTCGGTGACGCGAATGTTGTGCGGGCGACCGGCATCGATGCCGGACTCGATCGCGCTGCCGATGTCGTTCGTGTGGATGTGACAGTTCCAGAGGCCGTCGCCGCCGACGACGACGATGGAGTCACCGATGGCGCCCCAGGCCTCGCGCAGACCCGGGATCGTCGTGTCGTCGGCATCGAGGAGGTACATCACCTCGTAGCGCAGCCCCGCGACGTCCTCGCCCGCGAGGTGTGCAGCGACGGCCGCGGGAGTCGCAACGACCTCGGGCTCGGGCATCGGGCGGCCGTCGACGACCTCGAGCATCGCCGCGAGCAACAAGGTCAGGCCCTTGCCGCCCGCGTCGACGACCCCGGCTTCGCGCAGTGCGGGCAGGAGTTGCGGCGTGCGCTCGACCGACTCGCACGCGACGAGGAACGCTCGATCGAGCACCATGACGAGCGGCGCGCCCGCGTCGAGCCCTTCCGCGGCCTCCGCGGCCTCGCGCACGACCGTCAGGATCGTGCCCTCGACCGGTCGCATGACCGCCTGGTACGCGGCGTCGGCGCCGCGTCGCAACCCGGCGCGCAGCTCCGGGGCACCGACGGCGTCGGCGGCCCGGAACTCGTCGACGAGACCGCGCAGGATCTGCGACGTGATCACGCCGGAGTTGCCCCGCGCGCCCATCAGCGACCCGTGCCCGATGGCCTGGCAGACCTCGGCCATCGACTCGGCCGTACCGAGCTCGGTGCTCACCGACTCGAGGGTGAGCGCCATGTTGGTGCCGGTATCGCCGTCGGGGACGGGGTACACGTTGAGGCGGTTCAGCTCTTCCTGGTGCGCGCGCAGCGCGTCGCGAAAGCGCAGCAGTGCGCGGCGCAGATCTGCGGCCCCGAGGCAGGTCAGCGTCGGCATCGGGAGCGAGCCTACCCAGGTGCTAGCCTCTCGGGGTTCGTGACGAGCCCGAACACCGAGCGCGAAGTCGACGTATTCGGTCGACGTATTCGGTCGACGTGTTCGACCCCCGATCTTCCCGACCCGAAGGTAGTTGAGACCATGGCCTCCGTATGCGACGTGTGCGGCAAGAAGCCGATCTTCGGTATGCGCTTGA
>DATMUX010000158.1:0-2094 GCA_035563695.1 Acidimicrobiia bacterium | reverse complement strand
TCCCCTTGTAGAGACCCGCCGCAGTCGAGGCCGGGATGTTGAGGCTGAAGTTCCCGTCGACCTTGAACGTACCGGTCGAATTCGGGTGGGTCGCCGTGCACACCGAGATCGGCGAGCCGCCGTAGGCACCGCCCGCCTGCACCGCGGCGTTCGGGTTCTGGTTGGTGCCGAACGCGGCACACGACGACGGTGTGAGCGACAAGCCGGTCGCCGGGACGTGGTTGTTCGTGAGCGCCAAGTTCGCGCCGGTGGTCGAGTTGCAGAAGTTGGCCGTCGTGCAGCCCGTCACGCTCGGAGTCGACACCATGTACGACGTCAGCGACCAGTTGGCCGTGAGGTCACCGCGGTTGTCCGAGACGTAGATCGAGCTCATCGCACCACCCGTCGTCTGCTGTGAGCCGTTCAGCGTGATCGCCGGCGTCAAGGTGATCGCCGGGCACTGCAGCAGCGGGTAGCCGGTGCTCCCGGGTGCGTTGCAGCTCAACACGAGCTGACCACCGTTGACCTGCTGGTTGATGACCTGGTCGACGGGAGCCGTTCCTACGGTGATCGAGACGGTCCCGGTGCCGCCGGCGCCGTACGCGAACGCCGCGTCTTGCACCTGGAACGTGAGCGTCTGCACCGACGCGTTCGCGGGCGCGGTGAAGACGATGTTGAGGTTCACGCCGTTGTTCGGGGCATACGTCGTGAGGGTGGCGGCCGGATTCCCGCCGACGGTCACGGATCCGCCCGCGGGCAGCGCCGTGAACTGGAAGCCGGTGACCGCGTGCAGCGGGTCTGGGGTCGCCGTCAGGGTGATCGGGGTGACCGACGTCGTGGCAACCGTCAGTGCCTGGTTCTGCGGGATCGGCGCGGTGGCGACAATCGGGCCCGGCAGAGTCATGGAGAAGAACACCTGGTCGGCGGCGCTGGACGCGACGCGCACCTGGCAGTTGTTCCACGTCGGCAGACCCGCAGTTGCGTTGGGCTCGATGGTCGTGATGTTCGCCGGGGCAGCATTGCCGTTCAATTGAGCGCCGGTGTTGGACCACTGCGACGGCGCCAGGCAGTTGAACAGGGTCTGGGGGCTCTTGCCGCGGAACACGTGCACCCCGAAGTTCACGTCTGCGGCAGGGAAGTCCAGCGTTGCTGTCGGGCCCGACGACGAGTTCGCGGCCGTCTGCGTACCGAGGTCGCAGTTGACGGTCACGTCCCAAGTCGGAGCGGTTGAAGAGAGCCCGTCACAGGTCTCGAGTCGCACGCCGGCACCCGCGGCGAAGTTCGTCGCCTTGATGTCGAACGACTGCGGGTTGTTCGCGGAGGTTCCATCTCCGGGCACGGAAAAAGGATTGGTGGTCGGGTTCGTGATCACGCCCACCGCAAACGCGGCGTTCGCGAACACGAGCACGATGGCAAGGGCCAGTAACGAGACTGGCGCGAGCTTCTTGAACACGGGCTCTCCCTCTTAGTGGCTGGCGGACACGCCCAGGGACTCAGGTGATTCAGTCATGCCGCGAGGTCCGGGTTCAAACCTTGGCGGAGACCTTCGCTCCCCGTTGCCTCGCCGTTCACCTCCGGGTCGCCCGGTGACAACCGGAGGACGTTGCTCAGCGAGTTCCCCGCAGCACGCGACGGCGGCGACCGGCGAGGGCGATCCCGACCGCGACGCACTCGAGCCCGATCGCGACGAGCAGCGCGGCATGCGCTCCGGTGAAGGCCAGGAGCCCGCCGTGATGCGACGCGGTGGCGGTCGACGGGTCGGTATGCCCCGACGCAAGGCTCCCGCTCGGGGCCGAGCCCGAGCCCGACGCCGATGACGGCGACGCTGCGGTGTTCCCCGAGCCCGCTGGGTTGGACGACCCTCCTGCAGGTGGAGGATTGGCCTGTGCGCCCGTCGGGTTGGGCAACGACAGCGAGAAGAAGACCTGGTCGTCGGTCGCGCTCGAGTTGTTCGTCGAGACTCGGACGGAGCAATTCCGGGAGTCGTAGCCACCGTTGCGCGGCGAGACTTGCTGAGGACCGAGGCAGTTGAACAAGCCCTCGGGACTCGGACCGCGGAAGGGACGGAACGAATAGTTCAGATCGCCGGCAGCGAAGGTCACAGAGCCGTTCCCG
>DATMUX010000157.1:0-2095 GCA_035563695.1 Acidimicrobiia bacterium | reverse complement strand
TCCAGCCACCGTGTGCACAACGGATCGGCCGAGGCCGCGGGGGGCGCGGTGTTCGGACTGGTGCCGCGTCAGGCGAAGATGGTCTGCAGGATCACCGTTGTTCCGACGGCCGCGAGACACATGAGATGGTCGCGATAGATGGTGCGGGCCATGGTGCTCTGCACCTCCGCAGTATCCGCCTGGGCCCCCAGTCGGACCGCGGTGCGCACGGTGCGGGCCGCGGCGACGGCGACCGCCGCCCCGGTGAGCAGAAGCGAGGCGATTGCCGACCACCGCCGCACGTCGGCCGCCACGATCTCGCCGATCAGCGCCGCGACGGTCACCAACATGGCTCCGGCGACCAGCCGGTTCATCGGCCGCGCCGTCGTAGTGACGCGGCGGTAGTAGTGCGCGATCGAATCGCGTATCTCATCGGGAATTATCGGGTCGCGTTCGTGCCGAACCTGCGTGTCGAACATGAGGTCGAACCACAGGACCGCGAGCAAGAACCCCGCGCCGGTACAGGCCACGCCGTGCATCGCGAGAGTCTCCCAGCATCGCTGCGGCCGGTGCTCGCACTCGTAAACCCCAATCCTCGGGGCCAGGCCTCGGAGCGCGCACGCGACGATGTCCGCTCGGGGAGCGACGGCCTGCTGCAGCGCGTATCTTGGGTAGATTTTGGGTAAGGCAGCCGCAGCTTGCGGCAACGGTGCGGCCGGCGTGCGGAGGTGCTGCGGAGGTGCTGACGTGAGCAAGAAGTCGAAGCATCCACACGCCGATCAGCCCGTTGTCGATCCGGCCGAGGCGAAGCCCGAAGTTCGGCCACAGGATGGACCGCCGCCGAGGATGAAGAACAAGGAGTACCTGTCGGAGCTGCGCACGCTCCACGGCGAGCTCGTCGCAATGCAGCAATGGGTGAAGGCCGACAAGGCGAAGATCTGCATCGTGTTCGAGGGGCGCGACGCGGCGGGGAAGGGCGGGACGATCAAAGCCATCACCGAGCGCGTCAGCCCACGCGTCTTCCGGGTCGTCGCGCTCCCGGCACCGACCGACCGCGAGAAGTCGCAGATGTACATCCAGCGGTACCTCCCGCACCTGCCTGCCGCGGGTGAAGTCGTGATCTTCGACCGCAGTTGGTACAACCGCGCCGGCGTGGAGCGGGTCATGGGGTTCTGCACCGACGCGCAACTGACGGAGTTCCTCGAACACGTGCCCGCCGTCGAAAAAGCGATGGTCGACTCCGGCATCATCTTGCTCAAGTACTGGCTCGAGGTCAGCCCGGACGAGCAGACGCGCCGGCTCGAGAGCCGCATCGAGGACCCCCGCAAGATCTGGAAGCTCTCCGACATGGACCTCGAGTCGTACAGTCGTTGGTTCGACTACTCACGCGCCCGCGACGACATGTTCGCGGCGTCGGACACGGCTTGGGCGCCGTGGTGGGTCGCGCACACCGACGACAAGAAGCGTGGACGGCTCAACATCATCTCGCACCTGCTGGGCCGTGTGCCCTACAAGTCGCTCCCGCACAAAGAGATCAAACTGCCGAAGCGCGAGGAGCGGCACGGCTACAGCGAGCCGTCACTTCCCTTGCGCTACATCCCGACTCCGTTCTGAACGGCGCCGACCACTGCGCCGTGCGGGCGCGTCAATGCGAGTCGTCAGGACCCAGACTGGCCGGTCGGGCGGTCAGTACCGGGCACGGCGCGTCGCGTACGACCTGGGTCGTCACACTGCCAACCGTGATCCGTTCGACGCCGGTGCGACCGTGCGTCGCCATGGCGATCAGCGGAGCCTGCCGGTTTCGCGCGTGGACGACGATCGCGGCCGCGGCATCGTCATCGAGGAGCACGGCAACGGACACCGATTCAGGCCGAAGGCCCGTGAGATCTGCGGCCACCTCCGACAGCCGGGCGCGCGTCGCGTCGGCGTACTCGTCTCGCCGGACGACGCTCACCAACTCGACAGGCTGCCCGGTCGTAGCCAGCCAGTCGCGCACGATGGGCACGATCGACTGCGACACGCCGGAGCCGTCGGAGCACACGAGCACGGGTCCCGTATCCGCGGTCGGGTCGGCGTCCGCGGCCGGGCCGACGAGTAACACGGGGCCGTTCACCCG